>NZ_JBHUEQ010000001.1:0-2094 GCF_042680945.1 Affinirhizobium helianthi
AGTCGAAGTCATGCGGCAGCAGCGGATGGCGATTTGCGACCCAGTCATCGTCATAGGTTCCGGCAAGGACGGCGCGATCCTTCCAGAAGGGAGAGAGGGGCGCAAAACCGGCTGGCTGTGGTCGATCCCGGATCGAGCGGATCAGACGAGGTGCTAACCTATTGGCCGCACGATAACCGATTTCCCGTAGCCTTGCACGTCTATGAGATTAAAGTTCATCGTTTGCGCCACAATCGAAAAATGTGCTGCGGCATCCATTCGTTTAACATGGTCAATGTCGGCTACACCGCCCAAGCCTAGTGCTGGCACGAAACCGTAGCATTCCCCTATTTCTAATGGGCCGCATTTCTTTACGGCTCGTTGGAAAAGCGGCTTCTTATTTATATCGTAAACATCATACAGTTCCTTGCTTATCTCAAACGGTGTATATATCGTGTTTTCCAAATTCTTTGTCAGTTTGTCTGGTTTAGTTAGTGCGCGGCACGTTACTTCACCTTCTAGGAGGTAGACCCAACAACATCCTAGTTCTTTGTTCCATATATTTATTGTTCCAAATGCGGAATATGAAAACGCATGAAATTCGTTGTGATTGAATACTGGATCTGCTCCAAATATTAAAGAAATGACTCCCGAAAGGTCGCGAGGATGACATAGTTGGATGTGTCCATCCAACATTATGCAGCGCCCATATTCTTTGTAGAAGTCTACCATGAATTTGGGAAATATATCATTTAGAATTAGCAATTCTTCGTGTGTCATTGCTGAATTGCCAGTTGGCTTTCCAATTTCATTGAACAATGCTACGAAATCATCTGAGATTGGCATTAGCACATCCTTAGTTTAACGCGCATTTTCTCTTTTCCTACGCCATTCTTATCAAGGTCTTTAGCATAGTCCTCAAGCGATTGGGAACGACGACCCTTCCATTGGGACCCCATTGACGAGTTGACGCTTCTATCCCCCATTCCCGATATATCGCTAGGGTCTCCGCCAGCAATAATGTCGAGTCTGTGCGTTGCTGCTAGGGTTTCTAACTCAGCATTAACCATAGACCGGGCTTCCGAGCGTGTTTTGCCGGCAGACCTCAAAGCGTCAAATCGTTCAGCTTCGTACCTGATGCGTGCATTTGACTGCGCTGCGATGTCTCGTAGAGGACTTGTGCCACCAGCATCTCGGATTGCCTGCCTGCGTGCAAGAAGGGTCTCTGCCGTCGTGTTGTTCAGAGCATCCTCTTGCTCTTTTAGTTGCCGGAGGAGCTCGTCGGTTTTAACATTTGATGGCTTGTTGAAGCACTCGACGTCCTTGATGGGAATTTCCCGAACGACCCGGCTTCCATCTTTTGAGTCTTCAACAGCCGTTTTTTCCGCCTTCCTTGTGTTCCTCCCGGCCTCTTCGGCCTCTTTTAACCGATGCTCCGCCTTAGCGACATCGCTTGCGAGTTCGAGGCCTTCGCCAGCGGCTTTGGCCTTTCTGAGGGGGTTGGCTATGCCGAGTGCTGTTGCAGCCAGATGTCCGCCTGCCTGAGCAACGCCACCCTTGTCGTAGGCGTTGGTTACACCCGTCCATAGGCCTTTGAGGGCATCGCCTGTCCAGGTGGCGACGTTTTTGGCCGATTGGCCGGGGTTATTCCAGGCATATTCGGCTGTGTTGGCTATACCGTGACCGACATCTCTGCCGAAGTCGACCACGTCATCCACGGAAGGACGTGCGTTCCAGGCAGATTTCAGGTCCGATCCGATCTGGGATGGATCATTCCAGTATTCTTCTCCTTTGCCAATCGCGCTGCCAGCGAGCTGCGCCTCATCGGAATTGTCATAGAAACCGTCCCAGGCTTTGGTGTACCAGGCACGGTCCTGGGCGTCGGCACCATCCGGAGCTTTATGCGTGTCCGTGGATTTGACATAGATATATTCACCCGGCGCATTGCCATTGTTGAGCGTGCAGCTGTCTGTATAGCGCTAGATGGGAATGCCATTGGCGCGCACAATGGTGGATGATGTTACAGGTTCGACGACATCCCCTACCGTGCCGGATTTAACCCCTTTGCCGACACCCGGTTCATCGCCGTAGCAGCAGGAAAATTTCGAATCCTGC
>NZ_JBHUEQ010000001.1:2109-3449 GCF_042680945.1 Affinirhizobium helianthi
ATCCGGGATGAGTTCCGGCGGAGCAGGGCTCGGGGCTGTCGGTTTTTGGATTTGTGCTCTGTTCTGCCTTGGCTGTGCGGCTGGCGCCAATGTGCCGGTTAGAGGATCCACCCGCATGTAGCCGTTGAATTGGACATTGCCTGAAGTACTGGCTGGCGAGGCTTGTTGATCGTCGCTCATCAAACGGTCTCCCTCTGGGCCGTGAAGGAGAGAACCGGCACACCGCGCCGTTCAGGCCAACGGAAAGCGGTCCGCCACGTCATGAAGACACGTCCGACGCCGGGCCGCATGTCGAAGTGGACGCCATCGAGGACCATCAGGCCGGATTGCGCGCCCGTGCCCTGATCGATGGACACCTGAAGGGCAAGGCCGGGGAGGGAGCCTTTGAGGCTTTCAAAGCCCGGCAGAAGGTTTGTCAGTTCAAACGGTTCATGGCCTTCAAGCCACGGCTCGGTAATCTGGTCATGCGGGGCTGCCTGCCAGAAGGAATAGTCGAAGTCATGCGGCAGCAGCGGATGGCGACTTGCGACCCAGTCATCGTCATAGGTTCCGGCAAGAGCTGCGCGATCCTTCCAGAAGGGGGAGATTGGCGCAAAACCGGCTGGCTGTGGTCGATCCCGGATCGAGCGGATAGGCTGATCTTCCAGCTCGATCTGCGGTGCTCGCCATTCCGCCTGTTCTTTAAATCGGGCCTCATCGACAAGCCCGATACCAAGCGGGTTGGCCTCAAGCGTGTCTTCAGCGGTGCGCCCGCCGAAGGCTAGACGCCAATCCAGGGGCACATGGCTGACTGGTTCGCCAGGTGTCAGTTCCCAGCCGTCAAGCGCATCCTCGTGAGCGCGGTTGATCAGGCCACGCCATGTCTTGCGCGTTTTGGCTCGCCACAAGCGTGGACCGTGGACCCGCAGGCGTTTCGCCACCGGACCTACCTTAAGAGCACAGGTCCAGCTGCTTTGCGGCTGACCGCCCGGCGCAAAGGCCGCGCCTATGAAGGTGATATCCGTACCCGGTTTGAAAGGTGCAAGATCCGTACAGGCCACCTGCGGCGTCTCGTGCGGGTCGCCTTCATAGGTATCCGACATCACCAGTGGATATTGCTCGTCCGCCAGCCGAAGCGGGCCGTCCTTGGTGAGCTTGAAGGTGCCGCGGGCAACGACCACGCCCATCATGTCGCCTGCCATATTGTATTGGCGAAAGGCGAGAGCAGGAAACGGCGTATGGTTCTCAACCGACATGGCTGGCTTAACCCTTGGCCGTGCTATCTGCCGAAGTGGGGGCTGCCTCCGAGAACCCGCCGCCGGGCTTGTTCAGATCAACGACAACACCATTGATTTGTGTCG
>NZ_JBHUEQ010000002.1:0-122498 GCF_042680945.1 Affinirhizobium helianthi
AACTTCGCGGCAACCTGCTACATCGCAGCTATCGTGACATGGTGGAGCAATTGAGTCTGGAGCCTAGGGGCCGACCAGCCGGGAGGTTTGAATCGGACTGGATGCGCCTTCAATGGCGTAGGCAGTGCCGTTGTCGGCTCCATGTTCCCCATGGCGCTCAGTCTGCATACCCTCTCATGACCTCTAAGCAAAATGAGATCGGCAAGGGGGGAGAGAAGCGTCCTGTGGGACATTACTATCATGATGCGGCAGTTCATCGGACTCCAAAGGCACCGCGCAAATCCGACGGTAAATTCGCTCCAAATCCCGGTAGACTAAAAGGGATACTCCAAGCTGGACTGGGTTTGGTGAAGCTCACGCCTATTTGGGAATATAGATCGTTTCACGGATGTGCTTTAGCGATGCCACGATGGTGAAGGTCATGATGACCAGCAGCGTCCAGGAGCTCCATTTGCCGAGATGGACGGTGGACCATGCGCCGAGCTGGTTCGGATAGTGCCAGACTGCAAAGAAGGTCGACATGTTTTCCGCCACCCAGATGAAGAAGCCTATCAGAATGAAGGCAAGTAGCATCGGCATGCGCCGATCCTTGTCATACGGCCGGAAGATGACGGTGGTGCGCGCATAAAGTCCGATCGCGACAGCCGCGAGATAGCAACGATAGTCACCGATGAAATGGTGGGTGAAGAAATTGAGGTAGATGCCGAGGGCAACGAATGTCGCCATCCAGTAGGGCGGGTGATGCACAATGCGGACATCGAGGAGGCGCCAGGCCTGGATGATGTAGCTGCCAACGGCCGCATACATGAAGCCAGAGAAAAGCGGCACTCCGAGCAGTTTTGAGTAGGCAAAATCCGGGTAGGCCCAGGATTGTATGGCGCCGGATGTTTTATAGGCCTCCAGTATGAAGCCGACGACATGAAACAGGCAGATAGCTTTCAGCTCGTCCAGGGTTTCGAGCTTGGTCCATATCATCCAGCCCTGTATCGAGACGGCGATGATCAACAGGAGATCGTAGCGGGGGATGCCCAGCAGGCCGGCACGTGGGATGACGAAGATCGACACAAAGAACAAGCCTGCAAACAGGCAGGCTCTCGCTTCCTTGATGCCAAACAGCAGGAACTCGACTGTAAACCGCCGCATGCCCACGAGGGCTGCATCTGAGCGCTTGCGCATCAGCATTGCATCAAATGTCTGCAAGAAGCCGCTGCTCGCCTGGATGGCTGTCTGCATCTCTGTACACCGTTCTTGTTTTTTGATCGGTTGCCCTTACAGAGGTGGTATGGACAAATTCAAGGCAAGCTACAACCTCACGGCGCGTCGCGCCGCGCTCACTCTTCTTGTTATCCTCTGCGGCCTGATACTGCGTCTCACCGGCTATGACGTTGGATTACCCTATTTCATCGTCAAATATGGTGGATCGTTGCTTTGGGGCATGATGGTTTTCTGGCTCGTCGGCACACTGCTGTCTCGCAGATCTATTTTGCTCATCGCGCTCTGTGCCGCTGGCATTGCTGTGCTTACAGAATTCAGTCGGCTCTACCACACGCCCTGGCTGGATGCCTTTCGATTGACACTGGCGGGTGCGCTGATACTTGGCCGCATTTTTGCCTGGGCAAATATTTTTGCCTATCTCCTCGGAATTCTTCTGGCACTTGGCATCGAGTGGCGTTGCATGCAAAAGCGCTCTGGCCAGATGCAATAAATTGCGGCGTCGGCCTCTCCTGTCGGTTGCTCCTACCCTTGGATGTAAAAAGCGTGAGTGAGCTTGGGCCGACTGCCCTTTCTGCGTTTTTGCCCAATCACGCGCAAAGCCGATAAGTCATTATTGCTGGACATGCTCTAATTGAAGCGCACACGCCGCGCACGCTTCCAATCCAGCAATTTCGGTCGGATCAATCGGTAGACGAGAAGTGCTGTGACAAGAGACAGATAGATCACCGGTTCCAATGTCATGCTTTTGCGGGCGAGAATGAAATGCAAGATGCCACCCGCGATTATGAGATAGCTTAGCTTGTGCAGGCTACCCCAGCGGGATCCCAAGCGCTTGATCGACCAATTGTTGGAGGTGAGAGCCAGCGGAATGAGAAGCACCAGGCAGAGCATGCCAATGGTGATGTATGGACGACGCACAATGTCTGCCCAAACCGCACCCAGATTGAGTCGCAGGTCGAGCAGGGCGTAAACACCGAAATGCATCAGCACGTAATAGAAGCCGAGAAGACCGAGGGCCCGGCGGTATCTGAACCAGTTGATACCAGCGAGATCACGCAAGGGTGTGATCAGCAGGGCGGCTATCAGAAATCTCAGCGCCCATATGCCCAGGAGATGTTCAAACGTCTTCACCGGATTGAAGCCGAGACCACCTGTGGCGGCCTGATAGAAATACCAGGCCGCGGGAATAAGGCCGATCACGTAAAGGGCCCAGACACTCGGCCCCTGCAGCCGTTTCGGCAGGGCGGGAAGTGCTGGCATCAGTAATTGACCTTCAGGTCCATGCCCGCATAAAGGCTCGCCACTTCATCCGCATAACCGTTGAAGGGGAGGGTGGGACGACGTTCCGGGAAAAGTCCACCTTCGCCAATTCGCTGTTCGGTCGCCTGGCTCCAGCGCGGGTGATCCACGGCCGGGTTGACGTTGGAATAGAAGCCGTACTCGCGAGCGTTGGAATTTTTCCAGGTTGTTTCCGGCTGTTTTTCAACCAGCTTGATTTTCACGATGGATTTGATGCCCTTGAAGCCGTATTTCCACGGAACGACCAGTCGAATGGGGGCGCCGTTTTGATTGGGCAGCGTTTCGCCGTAGAGGCCAACCGCCAGGATTGTCAGCGGGTGGTTTGCTTCATCAAGCCGCAGTCCTTCGACGTAGGGCCAGGGAAGGGGCTGGAAGAAGCCGCTTTGTCCCGGCATCTCAGAGGGGCGGACAACTGTTTCGAAGGAAACGTATTTGGCGCTTCCTTGCGGCTCGACCTGATCCAGAAGCGCCTTCAGCGGAAACCCGATCCAGGGGATGACCATGGACCAGCCTTCCACGCAGCGCATGCGATAGGTGCGCTCCTCAAGCGGCATCTTGAGCAGTTCCTCAAGGCCGAAGGTTTTGGGCTTGTTGACGAGACCTTCAACGGAGACTGCCCATGGGGTTGGCTTGAAGTCACCGGAATTTTGCGCCGGATCAGACTTTCCGACGCCGAATTCATAGAAATTGTTGTAGCTCGTGACTGCGTCTTTCGGGGTCAGTTTCTCATCGAGCTTGTAGGGGCCGGGCATGGCCTGAAGCGGGGCGGCCACCGCTGTGGCGGCGGCACCACCCAGGGCAAAACCTGCGGCAGCTCCGCCTATGAAGGTGCGGCGGGACAGATAGATACCCTTCGGAGTGATTTCACGCGCTGGGATTTTGGGGGGCTGATACACGCTCATGGCACGGCTCTCTCGAAAGTGGATGCTGTTTCCTAACACTACGTAAGTCATTCGTTGAGTGTTTCACGCCTTTTGCAAATAAAGTGGCTGCGCACATTTTCGTGTCCGCGGCATCTCCATCGAGCGTACCGCTTTGACCTGAGCTGATAGTGACATGAATTTTGCTTTGGAGTAGGTAATCCTCACAATCAGGCTCGCTCGCTGGCTGGCGAGACAGCCCTTCCAATCGAGGATATTACCATGCCTGCATATCGGTCGAGAACCACGACACATGGCCGGAACATGGCGGGTGCGCGCGGTCTTTGGCGCGCTACCGGTGTGAAAGAAAGCGATTTCGGCAAGCCCATCATTGCTGTCGTGAATTCGTTCACGCAGTTCGTGCCGGGCCACGTTCACCTGAAGGATCTTGGTCAGCTTGTCGCGCGAGAAATCGAAGCGGCGGGCGGTATCGCCAAGGAATTCAACACGATCGCCGTGGATGATGGCATCGCCATGGGCCATGACGGGATGCTCTACTCGCTGCCTTCGCGCGAAATCATTGCTGATTCCGTCGAGTATATGGTCAATGCCCATTGCGCAGACGCCATGGTGTGCATCTCCAACTGCGACAAGATCACGCCCGGCATGTTGAATGCGGCCATGCGCCTGAATATTCCGGCTGTCTTCGTGTCCGGCGGTCCGATGGAAGCGGGCAAGGTCGTGCTGCACGGCAAAACCGTGGCGCTCGATCTGGTCGATGCCATGGTGGCAGCTGCCGATGAGAACATGTCTGACGAAGATGTGAAGACCATCGAGCGCTCGGCCTGTCCGACCTGCGGTTCCTGCTCTGGCATGTTCACCGCCAATTCCATGAACTGTTTGACCGAAGCGCTGGGCCTTTCGCTGCCAGGCAACGGCTCGACGCTGGCAACACATTCGGACCGCAAGCGCCTGTTCGTGGAAGCTGGCCATCTGATCGTGGACCTCGCCCGTCGTTACTATGAGCAGGAAGACGATAGCGTTCTGCCGCGCAATATCGCGACAAAGCAGGCCTTCGAGAATGCCATGGCGCTCGATATCGCCATGGGCGGTTCTACCAACACTGTTCTGCACATTCTGGCCGCTGCCTATGAAGGTGGTGTCGATTTCACCATGGACGATATTGATCGTCTGTCCCGCAAGGTTCCATGCCTTTCGAAGGTTGCGCCCGCCAAGCAGGACGTGCACATGGAAGATGTGCACCGCGCCGGCGGCATCATGCGCATTCTGGGCGAGCTGGAACGCGGGGGGCTGCTGAACACCGATTGCAAGACGGTGCATGAGGCAACGCTGGGTGATGCCATCAACCGTTGGGACATTACCCGCACGAATTCCGAAACGGTGCGTACCTTCTTCAAGGCAGCGCCGGGCGGCGTGCCAACGCAGGTAGCCTTCTCCCAGTCATCGCGTTGGGATGAACTGGATACCGACAGCGAAAAGGGCGTGATCCGTTCCGTGGAGAAACCCTTCTCCAAGGATGGTGGTCTGGCTGTGCTCTACGGCAATATTGCCCTTGATGGCTGCATCGTGAAGACGGCAGGCGTGGACGAATCGATCCTGAAATTCTCAGGTCCTGCGAAGGTCTATGAAAGCCAGGATGCAGCCGTTAAGGCCATCCTCGGCAACGAGGTTGTGGCAGGTGATGTTGTGGTCATCCGCTACGAAGGGCCGAAGGGTGGGCCGGGCATGCAGGAAATGCTCTACCCAACGAGCTATCTGAAGTCCAAGGGTCTCGGTAAAGCCTGTGCACTCATCACCGATGGCCGTTTTTCCGGCGGCACATCCGGTCTGTCCATCGGCCACGCTTCTCCCGAAGCAGCCAACGGCGGCGCGATCGGCCTCGTGCGGGACGGTGATCTGATTGAAATCGACATTCCGAACCGCAGCATCAATCTCAAGATCAGCGATCAGGAGCTTGAGGAGCGTCGCGCAGAGCAGGATCGGCTGGGCTGGAAGCCGGCCAATCCGCGCAAGCGCAATGTCACGACAGCACTCAAAGCCTATGCTGCTTTCGCATCCAGTGCAGATAAAGGTGCGGTTCGCATTCTGCCTGAATAATTTTCGTTTGTAGAGCATCTATCAGAGACCGTCCCGCTCACCTGCGGGGCGGTCTTTTTGTTTCATGTATATGATAGTTGATTGTATTCATGCGGGTGTGTTCGTATCAATCCACGTTGAAAGAAATACTCTGTTACAGACACCTCTAGCATATTCATTCTGTATTCATCGGGTCATAGCATTGTGGGTGATGTCGGATGGGTGGAGAAAATTCTGTCCGGATAACCTCAATACTTTCCCATCGGGGACCAATAGATGAAGCGAATTTTCACTGTGGCTGCACTCTTCATGGTGGGGCTTTCCGCGTCTGCCCAGGCCAGCGACTACGCCTTTCGGCTACATAACCGGGCGCAGGGTTACACCATCAACGGTTTCTACACCTATCAGAACGGACGCTGGAGCGAGAACTGGCTGGATGGCAGGGTGCGCCCTGGCCAAGCCATCGACCTTGACTGGTTCAGCAATGAAGGCGATTGCGTTGTTCCCTTTCGTGTGAGCTGGGACAATTACGGCGCTGATGATTTCAAGCTCGACTGGTGCAAGGGCGTCAGCAATGTTTACATGAAAGACAAAGGCTTCAGCTGGGATTAGAGCGGGCGAATGAGACTCTTATAGGCCTCTTCCAGCTGCCGCATCCGCTCCTGATAGGCTGAGCGGATGCAGGCAGCGTCTGAGCCACAGGCCTGCCGCTTCTTCAGCCATGCAGATTGTTCGTCGCGCAGAGTGTCGCGATTGCCCATGGGCACAAGGCCCGTCAGAATGTCGAATGTGGTGACCATCTTGACATCAAGATCGTTGAGGGTCCGATCTTCACAGATTACCTTTTCATCCACCGCCAGATCCGTCTTTGCGCAATCGAAGCTAGCGGCCTGTGCGTGAAGCGGCAACAGTGGGGCAGCGCCCGCCATCACGACAAGGCCGATCAGTGCCATTCGGAATTTCTTTGAACGCATCGCATTTTCTCCAACGCATCTTCGCCTGGGAGGGGAAGACCAACCCCAGGGCAGGGATTACGGCGAGGGACGAAAAAAGTTCCCAAAACAGCAGGAGATCATTCAGGTGCTGGCGAACCTGCGGCCGGTCTGGGGAAACTCCATTTTCAGCCATCTTTCCTTTTTAGCGTTCGAGGCTACAAGTACATCATCATAGGAAACGTGAGGAATCACATGCCGAGCTTGCCGAAAAGTATCTCCTGCGCCGCGATGGCACTGGCTTTGATGCTGCCTCTATCGGTTTCTGCTCAAGACAAGGTTGCGCCGCGCAGCCAGGCGGAAATGCAGATGTCCTTTGCGCCCTTGGTGAAGCAGACCGCTGGCGCCGTGGTCAATGTCTATGCCGAGCGGGTGGTGCAAAGGCTGAATCCTTTCGCGGGCGATCCCTTTTTTGAGCAGTTCTTCGGTCAAAGGATGCCGAACCGCTCGGAGAAGCAGTCCTCCCTCGGCTCTGGTGTCATTGTGTCGCACAACGGCCTGGTGATGACCAACAATCATGTCATTCAAGGCGCGGACGACATCAAGATTGCCTTGCCGGACGGACGTGAATTCCCCTGCGAAGTGATTCTGAAGGATGAGAGCATCGATCTGGCTGTGCTGCGCATCAAGGCGAAGGAAGAATTTCCGGTGCTGGCTATCGGTAACTCGGATGCCGTCGAAGTGGGCGATCTGGTTCTCGCCATCGGCAACCCCTTCGGCGTCGGGCAAACAGTGACCAGCGGTATCGTTTCGGCTCTGGCGCGAAACCAGGTGACAGAGGGCGATGTCGGTTTCTTTATCCAGACAGACGCCTCGATCAATCCCGGTAATTCGGGTGGCGCGCTGATGAACATGAATGGCGAGCTGATCGGCATCAATACCGCCATCTTCTCCCGTGGAGGTGGGTCGAACGGCATCGGTTTTGCGATTCCTGCAAACCTGGTGAAGGTGTTCCTGAAAGCGGCGGAGGAAGGCAAGAAGACATTTGAGCGACCTTACGTCGGGGCGACATTCCAGCCGGTTACATCCGAAGTCGCGGAGGCGCTTGGCCTCAAGACTGCACGCGGGGCGCTGGTGGTGAATGTGACCGAAGGCGGACCCGCCGATAAGGCCGGCCTCAAGCCCGGCGAAGTTGTCACTGCGGTCAATGGCGTGGCGGTCGAGCATCCGGATGCGCTCTGGTATCGTCTTACCACGGCTGGGCTCGGAAATTCGGCCGCGCTTACGGTCCAGCAGGCGGGCACGACGAACAAGTTGACGCTGCGGCTGGGCGCTGCCCCTGAAACCACGCCGCGTGACGAGCGCCTCATTGAGGGCCGTAATCCCTTCGCTGGCCTGCGCGTTGCCAACCTCTCTCCAAGGCTGGCGACTGAACTTCGCCTGCCAGCAGACAAGACCGGGGTGGTTGTGAGTGAAGTGGTGCGCAATTCTCCTGCGGGTCGATTGGGTTTCCAGGCTGGCGACATCATTGTTGCGGTAAATGGCGATCCGGTTCCTTCCACCAAGGCAATGGCGGTTTTGGTGGAAGACAATCCGGGCTTCTGGCGCGTTGAAATCGAGCGTGACGGACAGCGGATTCGTCAATTCTTCCGATGAGCGATGATCTGTTTTCCCCGAGAGTGCCGGAGGCCGTTGCGAATAGACGGCCTTTGGCCGATCGCCTTCGCCCCACATCATTGGCAGAGGTGACAGGGCAGGCGCATCTTACCGGAGAGGATGGGGCGCTGCGCCGGATGATCGATTCCGGCTCCCTCGGCTCGATGATCTTCTGGGGGCCGCCTGGCACCGGGAAAACCACGGTCGCCCGGCTTCTTTCCGGTGAGGCAGGTTTGGCCTTCGAGCAGATATCGGCAATTTTTTCAGGTGTTGCCGATCTGAAAAAGGTGTTTGAGACCGCACGTGTCCGGCGCATGGACGGGCGCCAGACGCTGCTGTTCGTGGATGAGATCCACCGTTTCAACCGCGCCCAGCAGGATAGTTTTCTGCCAGTCATGGAAGATGGCACCGTTATTCTGGTCGGGGCCACCACCGAAAATCCAAGCTTCGAGTTGAATGCGGCTCTTCTGTCGCGTGCCCGCGTGCTGACATTTCACTCCCATGATGAGGCAAGCCTTAGCGAATTGCTGATACGTGCAGAAGCTGTTGAAGCGCGTGCTCTGCCACTGGATGACGATGCGCGCGCCACCCTGCTACGTATGGCCGATGGTGATGGCCGCGCTGTGCTGACGCTGGCCGAAGAGGTATGGCGGGCTGCCCGCCCTGATGAGGTCTTCGACGTCGCCGGGCTCACGCGGATCGTGCAACGGCGCGCTCCCGTTTATGATAAAAGCCAGGATGGCCATTACAATCTGATTTCGGCGCTTCACAAATCCGTCCGGGGGTCGGATCCCGATGCAGCACTTTATTACCTCTGCCGCATGCTCGATGCGGGTGAAGACCCGCTTTATCTCGGCCGCAGACTGGTGCGCATGGCGGTGGAAGACATCGGGCTGGCCGATCCACAGGCTCTCGTCATCTGCAACGCGGCCAAGGACGCCTATGATTATCTAGGCTCGCCTGAAGGGGAGCTGGCCCTTGCCGAAGCCTGCGTTTATCTTGCCACAGCCCCGAAATCCAATGGTGTCTACACGGCCTATAAGGCGGCGATGCGGGCTGCCAAGCAGAACGGGTCTCTGCTGCCGCCCAAGCACATCTTGAATGCGCCGACCAAGCTCATGAAGGGTGAGGGGTATGGTGATGGCTACCGATATGATCATGACGAACCGGATGCCTTTTCTGGTCAGGACTATTTTCCGGAAAAGATGGGGCGGCAAACCTTCTACGATCCGCCCGAGCGTGGCTTCGAGCGGGAAATTCGCAAGCGGTTGGACTGGTGGAACAAATTGCGCCGTGAGCGATCACAGTCTTGAGGCCGGCATTCGTTCCGGTCAGACTTCGGTGAGCTGAACGCTTTCTTTATCCGTCTGGGTGCAAAGCCGCTGACGCAGCTTTACTGAACATGCCCCCGGAAAGGCTGTTGCATTCCTCTGGATTAGTCCCTTGCGCTGCAAGTCTGTGGAGCGATGAACATCGCGCAGAACCGTTTCCCGGTTTTGCGCGACCTCAATCAGGACGCCTTCTGCCTTGGTGCAGGAATGCTGTTTACTGGTGGAGTCACCATTTTTACCGAAGAGTCCGCAAGTCCGTGATGCCCTTCCGCATCGACGAGAAGATGCCAATGGCCATCCTCCGGGATCACCATTCGCACAGGCGCTTTCTTCGCAACGCCCCCGACATATTTGAAATCCAGACGCTCCTGAAAGCGCTGCCAATTGGTCGCATTCAGGAGGCGCACATTGTTCACCGCGCTGAGTGAAACTTCAATCGTCGTGCCTGCCCGTAGTTGCTTGAGATCATAATGGGTGAAACGAAAATTGGGGCCTGACATTCCAAACTCCGGCATCATTGAATTAAGCGCGATTAACCTAGCAATAGTAGGTTAAGGATCGGTGGAACCAAGACTTTGCTTTTTCGTTGTCTAGGCACGGCGAGCGGATTTCCCCATCTGTTTCGCCCGGTGTCGCGGCCCGGTCTCCCCTGCCAAAATGGCCGCCACAAGTCCCATAACATGATCTCCAGTCATGTGCCCCGCTGAACCCCAGGGTTTGGCGGGGCTTTGTTATTGCCAGACGGCAAGCGTGCGGCCGGAAGCGTATCGGCGGCAACAGGATTATATATCTTAATATTAATTCAATCTAAAATTATAGATTCCTAAGAATATGGCTTTATTTCTCTATATCGTGCCGTAATAGATATGAAATTTTTGTGTTGATATACAGATTAATAAAAAATTAATTGACTTGTATTGCTGCCTGCAACAACATTCATCTCGTAATGCCGTTGTTTTTCGAGTATATTATAGGGGAATAAAAAAATGACAGCAATCAAGGGCGCAGGTGGAGAAGGACGCGGAATGCAGGGCGGCATGCCCGGTATGCACGGCGGGCAAGGCCCGAAAGGCGCGAAGGGTCCGGAAGGTGCAAAAGGCCCGGAAGGCCAGCATGCCAAGCATGGCCCAAAGGGTGAGCATGGTGGTGGTAAGGCATGGCCGTCAGATTTCGGTGGCGGAATGTCGCACTTTGCAGCTGGTGGCCCTAAGGGCATGGGTGCGAAGGGCGGCATGGGGCCTGATGATGCCATGGGTGCGAAGGGCGCAAAGGGCGGCATGGGGCCAGGAGAGGGCATGGGCGATATGTCCATGATGCAGCCTCCTCCGGGCATGATGGGTGCGGGCGGTCCTGATGCTGCCGGTTTCGGCTGTGGCGGCAAAGGTGGTCCGGCTGACCAGATGTCGGAGGCGCCGAAGCAGGAACAGGCCGGAGCGGCCCAGGCGGAAGCTGCTGCCGCTGCTTGATCGCGTTGCGGCGACTTTAATCTTCAGATTGCCCATCCTGAATGTTGTCAGGATGGGCAACTCGCATTTTCTGGCGGCTGGCAGAGTTGCCGGTATGCCCCCTTTCACATTCAGCGGGTATCAGCGATGATGCTCCATGATGTTTGTGCCTTGCTCTATTCAGCCGCCCTGCCTCGTTAACCTTGCGAAGGGCTTAGGTTTCGTTCTGTTGATGATCGTGATGTGCGCCGATCCTGCATGGTCTGCAGATCCTGTGAAAGGCAAGCGCACCTTCCAACAATGTGCCTCTTGTCACTCCATTGATACGAACAGCAACGGATTTGGTCCCAGCCTCAAAGGTATCCTCGGACGCAAGGCGGGCGCGCTGGCCGAATACAGCTATTCGCCAGCCATGAAGAAGGCCGGCGAAGACGGTCTGGTCTGGGATGAGGCGGCACTGGCTGAGTTTCTCTCCAGCCCAAAGAAGAAGGTGCCGGGAACATCCATGCGATTTTTTGGTCTTTGGTTCCAGTCACAGATCGACGACGTCATCGCCTACATCAAATCGGCGAGCTAGCGCGTTCTCGTAAAGCTGGGTTAGCGGTTTTGGCCCTGGACCGCGTCAAACAAAAAAGCAGAGCATTTCGGATACATCCGTTCCAGTCGGACATTCTCTGACGTCGCATCACTGCAGTGTGATCGCCGCGCCTGGCGGTTTTGGTGCTGCGCCTCGTCTGGTTAAGGATGTCTTTATAACTTCGTGACAATACTATCCGTCATGGCACCGGCTGCGGCATTGCTCAGGGGCAAGGTTTGCAATGCAATGCACCGGGGTGTGAACCGATGATCGCCTGCGCATTGGCCGCATGCAGGCTGTGTATGGAGTTAGTCATGTTTAAGAATAAGCTTGCTCTGGCAGTTCTTGCCAGCCTCACCGCCCCCGTTGCCGTAACCTCTGTTTCGGCAGCCGATCTTACCAATTATTCCGAGCCGCCGACCTATAACGAGCCTGCTGTCCGTTCTGGTGGCACGTGGGATGGCGCTTATGTCGGCGCGCATGCCGGTTCCGTTTCCCGCCGCATTAATCCTTTTGCCGGAGGCAAGGGCCTGGATGCAGGTATTCAGGGCGGCTACAATGCTGATGTTGGCGGTGTTGTCGTCGGTGGCGAGGGCGAGCTGTCCTACCTCGGCGATGCCCGTGTTCGTGTTCCCGGTGGCGAGCTTAAGGAGCGTCATCGTCTGGGCCTGAAGGCCAAGGCTGGCGTTCCGATGGATCAGACACTGATTTATGGCACAGCTGGTCTCGCCATGACGAACTTCCGTGATAACGGCGGCGTTGCTGGCCCGGATGGCTGGAAGGCTGGCTATATCGTGGGCGTCGGCGTCGAGCAGAAGCTGAATGACAAGATCTCCGCGAAGGTTGAATACAACTACACCGGAACGCCTAACTTGCGCAGCTTCGCCAATGGCGCCGTTTCCGAGCGTGACGTTCATGACCACACCGTCAAGGCTGGCCTGAACTACCACTTCTAATCGCTGCCCTCGGCAGGAAAATGTGGCTCTCCCATCCATTGGGGGAGCCATTTTGGTTTTTCGGCGCTTTTGAGCCACAAAAGGCCTTAATTCTCAGGACATGGAACAAGAGAATGGCCTGCCGGGAAGGAATTGAAATCCGTTACTTCGGTCCGGCAATGACACCTTGTATGTGCTAGTGTGCCGCCCGATTCGCAGCGCCTTTTCCTCGTTCGGCGCGCAGCATAGATTTTGATGGAGAGACGAATGACCGACGCCAGGAGCGGCATTTCCGGACTGCAGCCGCACATCACCGTGATTGGTGTTGGCGGTGGAGGCGGTAACGCAATCAACAACATGATTGCAGAGGAACTGCAAGGTGTTGAATTTATTGCCGCCAACACGGATGCGCAGGTTTTGGCGACCTCCCGCGCCAATCGCCGCATTCAGCTTGGTGCGCATGTAACCGAAGGTTTGGGCGCAGGTTCGCTGCCGGATGTGGGCCGTGCCGCGGCAGAAGAGTCGATTGATGAGATCATGGATCATCTGTCCGGCTCGCATATGTGCTTCGTCACTGCAGGCATGGGCGGCGGCACTGGAACCGGCGCCGCACCGGTCATTGCGCGCGCGGCGCGCTCTGCGGGTATCCTGACGGTCGGCGTCGTGACTAAGCCCTTCGCATTTGAAGGAAATCGCCGCATGCGTACGGCGGAAGCCGGTATCGAGGAACTGCGAGATGCAGCCGACACCGTCATCGTGATCCCGAACCAGAATCTCTTCCGCATTGCCGATGCCAAAACGACCTTCGCCGATGCGTTTATGACGGCGGATCGCGTGCTTTTCGCAGGCGTTGGCTGCATCACCGATCTGATTGTAAAGGAAGGTCTCATCAACCTCGACTTCGCTGACGTGAAATCCGTCATGCGCGGCATGGGCCGGGCGATGATGGGCACCGGAGAAGCGGAAGGGCAGGGCCGCGCCATGCGCGCCGCAGAAGCCGCCATCGCAAATCCGCTTCTGGACGATATTTCCGTTCGCGGCGCACGCGGCGTGCTGATCTCCATTTCCGGCGGCATGGATATGACGCTGTTTGAAGTCGATGAAGCTGCAAGCCGCATTCGTGATGAAGTGCAGGATGAGGCTGATATTGTCGTGGGCGCGATTTTCGATCGCAACCTCGATGGCCGCTTCCGCGTATCTGTCGTGGCGACAGGACTGGAAGGCCAGGCAATCGCCGCAGAGTGAATTTTGCGGACAGATGACTTGAAGGTGCGGCGGGGCTGGAAACGGCTCCGCCGCTTCCTTTTGGGCTCTATGCAGGTGCTCTCATAAGCCTTATCCCTTTCTGCGGAGATTTGGAGGGAGAGGAGAGGGCATGAGCCGTATTGATGGAAAAGTCGCGGTTATCACGGGTGGCACGCAAGGGCTAGGTGCGGCAGTGGCAGAGCAGTTTGCCCAGGCCGGCGCAGCGGGCATTGTGATTATTGGGCGCGATGCCGAAAAGGGTAAAGCTGTCGCGAGCCGGTTGACAGAGGCAACGGGTATTGCCGTTGACATGATCGCGGCTGACCTCGCAGATATCGACGCGGTCCGCGGGATCATTCCTGCAGCAGACAAACGCTTCGGACGGGTTGATATTCTGGTCAATGCGGCGGGGCTCACCGATCGCGGCAATATTCTCAACACCACGCCAGATTTGTTCGACCGCATGTTCGCGGTGAACACCCGTGCGCCGTTTTTCCTGTTGCAGGATGCAGCCAGGGTGATGATCCGCGAACAAATCGAGGGCAGGGTGGTGAATATTGGCTCCATGTCCAGCCTTGCGGGCCAGCCCTTTCTCGCTCCCTACTCCGCTTCCAAGGGTGCGCTGGCGACGCTTACCCGCAACGCCGCATTTTCGCTGATGCGCCATCGCATCCATGTGAACCAGCTGGATATCGGCTGGATGAACTCAGACCACGAACGCAAGCTCATCCTGTCCGAGACCGGCGATCCCGACTTTATTGACCGGGCCGCCGCGCAAAAACCATTTGGTCGCATTCTGGACCCCAAGGAAGTGGCCCGCACGGTGCTGTGGATGGCATCTGACGAAAGCGGCATGATGACTGGCGCGGTTATCCCCTTCGATCAATCCGTCTATGGCGGTTATGACGATGCACCTGTGCCTGTCGGCAAGCTGGAGGAGTAGGCGTTACCTTCCAGCCTCACCCTAGCATTTCAACATCCAGACGATGGATGCAAATTGATATGCGAGATCCCGCAATACATTGCCTCTTAGTGATGGGCTAGGGCTTACTTTCATATCTCGTTCCGTCCGAGCCAAGATTCCGATTTCCTCCGCTTTGGCAAAGATTTTGGTAATGTGGGCTCGACTGACATTGTAGGAGGCGGCATGAGCCTTTCGGGAAAAGAAGACGCCAGATACCGGCCAATCTGCTGCCATGCAGGTGGCAATCAGATCCAGAAGCAGCGGGAATCCGGCTGCGTGACCGGAGAATAATCGCGTCTCGACACTAAATGGAACGCCTTCACCTGCGAAAGTGAGAAGGTTATATAATTTTGTTATGACACTTTCTGTGTCCGTCGTTGCATGTCTGTACGATTTTTCATTGTCGATTTGGCGCCAAGGCCGTGCAGCTTCAATATAGGCTACCGCCAGCGCCTGAACCCCCGCTTGAAGCCAACCAACGACTGACAAGGGCCGGGTTCTGCGGTCCGCATATAAGGCGGGTCTCGTTACTGTTTCTTCCCACTCCAACCACTCAAAAATGGCTCTCACCCGCCGACCGGATGCCCATCGTCGTTTCACGATGAGCGACTGCACAGAGGAATAGGTAAATTGGCCCCCATTCTCCGATGCGATTCCCTTCGCGCAGACCACCATAGCCAAGGCGCCAAAGTCGCCGACGGCGCGAACGAGCCGTGGCTCGGATTTGAATACCTTTGGAACGGTTTGGCATATCAGCGCTACAGATGAAAGAAACGCAGGATCGACGAGAATCCTATTGACCGTAGGAAGCAGTTCCAGATGAAACATGTTGAGTTCTAGAGATCAATGTACGTTGTTAAGTTGAGTAACTTTTGGTGAAATTATCGTCATCGTATTAACCTAAGATTGCATGCCGAGGTGATGCATCAATGGCGTTGACTCGTGAATATGCGCTCACTCATTACCGGTATTTTGTTTGAGAGTGCTATAGAAATCTCGCTGATCTACTAATGGAATTCGCGAACTTATCTCCCCGGCAGAGCATCAGCGCCAATGTGCCAGCGATCGGGTACGTCTCTCCAGAAATGCTGATTTTCCTGATTAATATGCTGTGAATACATATGCTTACATGGGGTGCACCGTTCGCACTCCCTTCGCTTTCAGCAAATTTTCTAGCAGACAACCCTTCACGGGTTGAGAAGGTGGGCTGGTTCGCCATTCCCCCGAACCCGTCGAGTGGTGGCTGCCGCCGCGAAAAATTGGCGCCTCCTTTTTGCTGTCAGCAGGCATCGGTTTCCGTGTGCGTCCTGGGGTTTCTGCACGCAATTGCGTGCAGTTTGTTGCACTGTTTGCCGTTACGGTTTCGAGCGATTGTTCCCTCATGAGTTGCGGCGCTGGACCAGCAGTGCGGTGATGAAAAACACTCAGCTTGCTTCGTGATGGCGGAGCAAAAGGGCTGTCACACACGGAACTTCGTCGCAGTTCAATAAAACTGAAATCTCATTTTCCAACGAAGCTTATCGGCTGCCGCGCTTGCGCGGTCCGAGGTGTCGATCTGCGCCTGAACACCAGCAGCGCTGATCATCGCCTAAAATTAACGAGGTCAATCATGCGTTTGAAATCATATATCTTGTTGGCGACGGCATCGTTCGCCTTTCAGGCGGGCCTCTTAGGTCTGCCCGCCAATCATCTGGCCCATGCGGACGTTCTTTCTTCGCAGCAACTGGAACAATTTCAAGCAGAGTTACAGCGTGTCGAAGACGGGCGTAAAGGCCTCACCTCCCAGGCAGACTGCCTGAAAAATTTCGTCGTGAAGCAGCAGGAGTTTGTGTCGGAGCGTGAATTAGCGCTTGGCGAAGCGCTTAATCGGCAACACGCTTTGGAAGCGCGCGTAGCTCAGCTTCAGCAGGAATTTCACGGTCATGCCGCCCTTCTACAGGCGGAGAGCGTTAATATGGCGCAGCGGGCTGCGGCTGTCGAGCATGCTCGCAGGGAGCGGGACGAACAGGCTGCGCGGCTGAAAACCTGCAACGATGTTCTCTTCTTTCTTCCCGGCATCTGCAAGGCCGGTGAAGAAGCAGTCATTGGTATCGGCTGGATGAATAATGCCGAGGCCGACTTGCGAGCGGCAGAACCGCGCCTTCGTGAAGCGCAAAACGGGTTCAATGAGGTGCAGCAACGGTTGGCCCAAAGCAGCCAGCAGCTGGCTGAAACCCAGCAGGACCACCAGAGGATTCGCGAGGTCGTTACGCAAACGGAGCTGACGATTGCTCATACGAAGGCAGCCAATTCTCGCATCAACGAAAAGATCCAGGATTTCAACCGACTTGCCGTGAACTTCTCCGCCACACTGGGGGATGCGGCTGATCTGGATATGGATGATGTCCGCCTACGCACAATCAACCGTCTGATTGAAGAGGGGCGTTCTCTCACCTCCGCCATGCCTGCCTTCATCGAGGTCACGAGATCCGAGCTGCCGGAAGAGGCGCGCCGGACCTGCTCCCTGTGAGCACAAACTGACAACCATAACACTAAAAGGAAATCTGTATGACCAACGTCATTCAATTCGAAAGCCGCGAGGCTGCTATCGATCAGGCCATCAATGCGGGCGTTGAAGCCATCATTGCTCAACCCAAGTTGGAGCTTCCCCAGTCAGACTCTCCCATGGTTCAGTCCTACGTTGATAAGATCCAGGGTACCTACAATGTGGAGCGGGCAAAGCGCGATACGGATAACGCAATCGATCTTCTCTACATCGCCTATAACACAACGCCGCAAACCAACCCGGATGTGCGCGTCAGCATTACGTCGATCATGAACAAGCTCATCGCACTCCAGCAAAAAAGTGAGCTTACCATGCGAGGGGCGATGAAAACGGCCAATTCAATCGGTAAGGAGCTTGGAGATGCTGTTCCCGATTGGTTGGATATTAAGGAGGCCGCAGATCAAACCGAGATTAAGGGCTTCCTTTCAAAAGACGTGGTGAAGATAGCCAAGAAAATCCGCGATCAGGCCCTAAAAATCCGAGATGATTTGCTTGCCATTGCTAAAGCTTATGACGAAGTAATTATACAGACAGTCCAGACCACCGCCAAGACAGAGACGGCGTTGGGCGAGAAAATGATGAAGAAGGAACAGCTTCAGAAGGAAATCAATGAGACCAATGCACGGCGCGCTCAGCTGGAAACACTCGTTGCCGACCTGACGGCCCAGGTTGCAAACTTCGAAAAGAAGGCGCGCGAATACGAGCAGAAAGCCAATACCGCTGAAGAGCGCGCTTTCGTGATGTCGATTGTTCGTATGGGCGCACAGTTGATCTCCAACGCCATTCCGGCTGTTGCCGCCGCCGCCGGTGGTCCGGCCACCATGATCATGTCGGCCATGGCCGGTTCTATGGGTGGGCAAGGCAAACCAGCCGGAAATGATTTTGCCGATCCGTCGAATGGCAACGGTAATCGCGCTCCGCAAAATGCCGGAGCAGGCAATGCGAAGGATATCGCGAGCCAGAAAACAAAACTGTCAGAAGAGCAGGGAGTTCTGAAAAGGCAGGAAGCCTTGCGCGACGAACAGAAGACCCAGTTGGCGGAAGTAAAAAGCGCGAGAGACAAAATTGCCGCCGATGAAACGGCAAAGGTCGCGGGTTCACCCAAGGCGGTAGAACTGGCAGAATTTGACAAGAGGATTGCCGATAACACAGCCAAGCTGGAACAGCAGGAGCGCGTGGTTGCGGACAAGCAGTCTGCCGTGTCTCAGCTTCAAGCCGCAATCGATGCTCTCGATAAGGGGCTCGAAACAATGTCTCAACGTCAGCAGGATCAGGCCGATACGCTGCGTAATATGCAAATGCAAATGATTGAGCGGGCGGAAGCCTATGAGAAGGAGCGTCGTAACCAGGCTTCCGAACTGGTCAAGCTTTCTGCTCTGCTGGTTGGTAAACGCCAGGAGGAGGATAACCTGGAGCTTTGCGTTCGGTCTCTCGGCATGAGCATCACGGCGTTGAAGCGCATGAAAGAGATCGTCGAGGAAATGGCGTTCTTCTTCAAGAACTTCGCAGACTTCATGCAATGCGTGGCCGATGATGCGGGCAGGCAGGTGACGGCCATTGAAGACGTGGCTGAAACGGAAGTCATCCGCAAGCACCGGTTTGCTCAGTTGATCCGTTCTGTCGATGAATTTTTCATCAAGCAGACCGCACAGTGGTTTGCCACCGGCATCGTCTGCGACAGGTTCACACAGAGCTTTGCAGATGGTTGGACCAAGCTGAACAAGCTGAGTGGAGATTACCTCACTGGCGAACGCCTGACGGAATACCTGAACACCGCAGCCAACAAAATCAGCGAGATTGTTGCGGAACGCCAAGCCGCAGCAGATGCGAAAATCGCGACGCTGAACGACTATCGAAACAAGGTTTCCAAGCAAGCCTGATTTTGTTTCCGGCGCGTGTGACCCCTCAACCGCCGTCTGCGCGCCACCCGAATTGAGGGGCAGGGCGCTACCCCAAACCCCAAAAACGCCCATGCCTTCTCAATCGCCCGGCACCTGCCCTTTGTCGCCAAACCTCGGTTGGTGCCGGGCGCTCTTTAACCCCTAAAACTTAATGGAGTAACGCTATGTTGGTTTACTTGAATGTGGCTAAACCTGGTCCCATCGCCGCAGATCTTCTCGAGGCTTTGCAGGAATACTACAAAACCTCTCCGCCCGTTGAATTTCACACACTTGATACGGATGAAATGACGCCGGAAAATTCGAAACGAGGCGAGGATCTTGTTTTCGTTACGCATGGCAATACTCACAAATTCGGCGGACACGACGCTGAGGCGTTTTTCGAGCTACTGCAAAGCAAGGGATTTCAGAACGGTTCTTTCGAAAAGATTTATCTCATTGCTTGCCAAGCAGGAGCGCAAGCGCAAGATAATTCCATTCTAGACAATTTCGCACGTTCGTTTTGGGATGTTCTCCGCAGTAACTATTTCGATGTGAAACTGTATGCTCCGCGCGGTACCGTAGTTTTCAATCGACCGAGTAACACTTTCTATATCAAGCCTTCTCCGCAGGCTCGACATGACGCGCCTCCGGACAGAAATTATAACCTCAAAGAAGGTATGCTTCTTGTCATGCAGGGGTCGCAGAAGCCTTTGAAATAAATCTTCTGAGCGAGCGGACAGATAAATCGTTAATCCGACGAGTCTGACATTTCGGCGAAGTAAGTGGCCCGGCACCATCTCTCAAAGATGGTGCCGGGTCGTCATGTTTTTCACGTAGATAAATTTTTTCGTGCGCATCCACGGAAAATAATCACAACTTCTTGCAGCGGATGCTACAACCAGGGTGACATATTCTGGTTGTGGGACCGGCTTGAACGGGTCTGTCCTGGGGTGTCGAAACCTCTCGTACGTTAGGCTGGCATCCACCGCATGAGATGCCCCCTCGGCCATTCTTGAGTGGCTGAGTGCTTGTGATTGCCCTATAAGGCTCTCCTACCCTCTATGGCTGGGGAGGCCCCGACGCATGTCCAAGGTGCTTGCACCCAAAGGTCGGGGCAGTCGTACGTACGCGATTTTCGAACTCCCCGGCCGCCAGGGGCCTTATCCAAGCAGCTGGCCTTTGGCGTGCCAAACCCGTTCTTGTGTGTCGCATTCCATGGTGATGGGCAGCGCCGGTTTCGGCTGTCGTGCTTTCCCGTGCCGAATGCACTGACCGGGAGCCATGAGGGCCATGTATGACTATAATTTCCTAGCCGATCTTCTCGCCACCTTCCGCGCCTCACCGGACTCCATCAAGGCACTTTGGCTCATCGTGCCGCCCAGCTTCACGCTGGCTGTCATAGGGCTACTGGCCTGGGCGGTGCGGCTGCGAATGAGGCCAAAGCCGGAAGCTGCGCCGGGGCAGAGCAGGGCGCTGGTGCTGGACCATGAGGATTTTGACGCACCGGCGGTTATGGACGATAGTTTCTCGCATCTGCCAGCACCGAGGCCGGTGCTGGCAGATGCTTTAGACACTGATCCTAAAAGTGACTAAATACAGCGCTCTCAGGAGACACCGTCCCTCAAGTGTCATACGTCCATCTCGAATTGCCCGCCGTATGCTTTCTTATAGAGGCGGAGGAACTCTGCCTTATTGCTTGATGCTCTAAGCAGCGCCATCACTCCAACCAATTGGCTTTTAAAGTGCTCTAGCCCGATACTATCAGTCAGCAATTGGTGATGCCTGTGCTTCCGTTGCCAGTTTGCGTCTGCAGGGTTCATTTCATCAAGTTTGGGAAGGACGGGCTTGGGTAAATTTTTGTATATCAACTGTCTAACAAGCTTTCCGGCGTAGCGAGGGCCTTTGGTGCTGTTGGTATATTTCCAACCAAATACTCTAAACAATTCCTTGAAGAACTCGCTCGGTACTGCCCTTATCCATGGTCGGTGTTCGGCAAGAACGTAAGCTTCCAGAATCTTTTGAAGTTCGTCTTCATCTCTGTACTTTTGAAAACCAGTTGCCTCATCAACGAGAGCTATGATTCCAATTCGCTGGAGTGAGGATAGTATAACTTCACATTGATGCGCGATAAAAAGTTGCTGCTCTTGGAGTACTCCGTAGCGAGCTGCATCAACTACAGCCTGGCAAAGCTCAGTAAAAAGTTCGGCTTCCAGCGCTAATACTTCATTGCCATTTGGTTTCTTGATTCGGATTGGTTCTGCTAACGCGGCTTTAGTTGTTGGCGAAAGAAACTTAGATATCCGTTCGCCGGATGCAAAGAGGCTCAGTCTGGTTTTTCCTGCAACCATCGAGCCCCCTTCCGCCAACCCAATGGCTCGCTGGACATCTGCAGCCATCAATACGCGTCGTCTATCCTGAAGGACGTAGCATTCGATAGTATTCTCTCCAAACTGCAAGGGCTTGTCTGGAGATCCGTGAATAGCTTCTACGATCCCACGCTTACCATTCATAAGTAAACCTCACGATTTGAGTGCCAGCATCTTTCACTAATTCAATATTCTGCTTTTGTTCCAATCGGATTTCCAGCCTGACAATGGAGTCAGGCTGGCCAATTTGAAGTTGTTAACAGCTTTCCTTAGCTGCACCCGCTCGTTGCGCCGCACGTGTCGCACTTCTCGCAGGTGCCGTTGCGCACCATGGTGAAGTTTTGGCACTCGGTGCACATGTTGCCGGTGTAGCCTTGGGCGATGGAGCGCATGCGGCGTTCGGCTTCTACCTTCTTGGCTTCCGTCTTGGCAGCGGCGGCGTCGGCTGCGGCCTTATCGGAGAAGAGGGCAGTTGCGGCCTGCTGCTGTTCGTCAGCGATGACTTCTTCCGCAATCTCTTCGGCTAGCTCCTTGGCGCGCTCTTCATAATCACGCTTGAAGGAAACCACTTCCGAGGTGGAGATGGCGGCTGCTGGTTCCAGCTTGCGGGCGGCGGAGCCTGCGAAGGCGGTTACGTTGCCGCCAGCGGAAGCCTTGGCCGGTGCTGCGGTGGCAGAACCCTTGGCTTCATTGCCAGAGCGATCCGAGTTGGAGACCAGGGTTGGCTTGTAACCGCGTGTCCAGCCGGTGGAAACGAGGTTGGTCTTGCCTTCCTGAATGCCCTTGCCAAGTGCCGTGTTGGAGAAATCCGACGTATCGACATGCGCCAGATCGTGACGGCCAAGGTAGGACACGGCCAGTTCGCGGAACACGTAATCGAGGATCGACGTGGCGTTCTTGATCGCGTCATTGCCGGTGACGATGCCAGCCGGTTCGAACTTGGTGAAGGTGAAGGCCTCCACATATTCTTCCAGCGGAACGCCGTACTGAAGACCGAGCGAGATGGCGATGGCGAAGTTGTTCATCATGGCACGGAAAGCAGCGCCTTCCTTGTGCATATCGATGAAGATTTCGCCGAGGCGACCGTCACCGAACTCGCCGGTGCGCAGGTATACCTTGTGCCCGCCGACATTTGCCTTCTGGGTGTAGCCCTGACGGCGGTTCGGCAGCTTTTCACGCTCGCGGGTTACCCGCTCGACCACGCGCTCAATGATCTTTTCCGTGATGGTAACGGCCTGCGCTGCCTGTGGCTGCTGGATCAGTTCTTCAACCGCATCTTCTTCTTCCTCATCTTCAATGAGGGAAGCGTTGAGCGGCTGGCTGAGCTTGGAGCCATCGCGGTAAAGCGCGTTGGCCTTCAGCGCCAGCTTCCAGGAGAGCATGTAGGCGGCGCCGCAATCTTCAACAGTGGCCTCGTTTGGCATGTTGATCGTCTTGGAAATCGCACCGGAGATGAAGGGCTGTGCAGCCGCCATCATGCGGATGTGGCTTTCCACCGAGAGGTAGCGCTTGCCGATCTTGCCGCATGGGTTGGCGCAATCGAACACTGCCAGATGCTCTTCCTTGAGGAATGGAGCGCCTTCCAGCGTCATCGCACCGCAAACGTGGATATTGGCTGCTTCGATGTCCTTCTTCGAGAAGCCCATGTGCTCCAGAAGGTTGAAGCTCATATCCGTCAGCTGCTCATCGGAAACCTTGAGGGTTTCCTTGAGGAAGTCTGCACCCAGCGTCCACTGGTTGAAGGCGAACTTGATATCGAAGGCGCTCTTCAGCGCGCCGTTGATGGCTTCGATCTTCTCATCCGTGAAGCCCTTTGCCTTCAGCGAGCCGGGGTTGACGCCCGGTGCCTGGTTGAGATTGCCGTGACCGACAGCATAGGCTTCGATTTCTGCAATCTGGCTTTCGGAATAGCCGAGCGAGCGGAGAGCCTCCGGCACCGCGCGGTTGATGATCTTGAAGTAGCCGCCACCGGCCAGCTTCTTGAACTTGACCAGAGCGAAATCAGGCTCAATGCCGGTCGTGTCGCAATCCATGACGAGGCCAATCGTGCCAGTCGGCGCGATAACCGTGGTCTGGGCGTTGCGATAGCCGTGCTTTTCGCCAAGCTCCAGCGCCTTGTCCCAGGCAGCCTTGGCATGGGCTACGAGATCCTGATCCGAGCAATCGGCATGTGCCAGCGGAACCGGGTTGACGGAGAGGCCCTCATAGCCGGTTGCTTCGCCATAGGCCGCGCGGCGATGGTTGCGCATCACGCGCAGCATGTTCTCACGGTTGGGTGCAAAGCCGGGGAAGGGGCCGAGTTCGGACGCGATTTCTGCAGAGGTTGCATAGGCAACACCCGTCATGATCGCCGTCAGAGAGCCGGCAATGGCGCGACCTTCTGCCGAATCGTAAGGAATGCCGGAGGACATCAGCAGGCCGCCGATATTGGCATAGCCGAGGCCGAGCGTGCGGTATTCGTAGGAAAGCTCTGCAATCTGGCGCGAAGGGAACTGCGCCATCATGACGGACACTTCGAGAACCACCGTCCACAGGCGAACAGCGTGTTCGTAATCGCCGATGTTAACGCGCTTTGTCGCCTTGTCCTTGAACTGAAGCAGGTTCAGCGAGGCAAGGTTGCAGGCCGTATCATCCAGGAACATGTATTCCGAGCATGGGTTGGATGCGCGGATCGGGCCAGCGGCCGGGCAGGTGTGCCAGTCGTTCATGGTGGTGTTGAAGTGCAGGCCCGGATCGGCAGACGCCCAGGCAGCATGGGAAATCTTTTCCCACAGGTCGCGCGCCTTCAGCGTCTTCATGACCTTGCCGTCCTTACGGGCGGTCAGGTTCCACTCACCGTCATTTTCAACAGCGCGCAGGAAGTCGTCCTTCAGGGATACCGAGTTGTTGGAGTTCTGGCCTGCAACAGTGAGGTAGGCTTCCGAATCCCAATCCGTATCGTAGGTCTTGAATTCGATTTCCTTGTAGCCCTGACGTGCAAACTGGATAACGCGCTTGACGTAGTTTTCCGGCACCTGATCCTTCTTGGCAGCGCGGATTTCGCGCTTCAGGGCAGGGTTCTTGTTCGGGCCAAAGCAATCTTCGCCGTCACCTTCGCAGTTCACGCAGGCCTTCATGATGGCCTTGAGGTGCATGGCAACGATCTTGGAGCCGGTGACGAGAGCGGCAACCTTCTGCTCTTCCTTCACCTTCCAGTCGATGTAATCTTCAATATCCGGGTGGTCTACATCAACCACGACCATCTTCGCCGCACGGCGGGTGGTGCCGCCGGACTTGATAGCGCCCGCTGCACGGTCACCAATCTTGAGGAAGCTCATGAGGCCGGAGGAACGGCCGCCGCCGGAAAGCTTTTCGCCTTCGCCGCGCAGATAGGAGAAGTTGGAGCCCGTGCCGGAGCCGTACTTGAACAGGCGCGCTTCACGCACCCACAGATCCATGATGCCGCCTTCGTTGACGAGATCGTCCTCAACGGACTGGATGAAGCAGGCATGCGGCTGCGGATGCTCATAAGCGGACTTGGATTTGGTGAGCTTGCCAGTGAACGGGTCCACATAGAAGTGGCCCTGGCCGGGGCCATCAATGCCATAGGCCCAGTGCAGGCCGGTGTTGAACCACTGCGGGCTGTTTGGCGCAACGCGCTGGGTCGCCAGCATGTAAGCCAGCTCATCCCGGAATGCTGCTGCATCTTCTTCCGAGGTGAAGTACTTGCCCTTCCAGCCCCAATAGGCCCAGGTGCCAGCCAGACGGTCGAAAACCTGACGCGCATCAGTTTCCGAGCCGTAACGCTGATCTTCCGGCAGTTCCTTCAGCGCCTTCTCATCGGCAACCGAACGCCACAGGAAGGAAGGAACATCGTTTTCCTCAACCTTTTTCAGGATCTTCGGCACGCCCGCCTTGCGGAAATATTTCTGCGCCAGAACGTCTGTCGCCACCTGGCTGAACTGAGCAGGCACATCGATATCCGCCAAGCGGAATACGATGGAGCCATCCGGATTACGGATTTCGCTCGTGGCCTTGCGGAATTCGATTTCCGCATAGGCGCCTGCGCCGGGTTTGGTGAAACGACGTTCAATGCGCATCTTTCTCGTCCTCGCTGTGCGCCCGGAAGCAGGGCGCGAAAAACCGTTCGGCAGCCATTGCTTTAACAATGCGCAGCCGTGCCTGTTTCAATCGGAATGGTAAATCATCCGTAGATGGTCGACCTGTATCTGGTGGCCACTGTAACTGCAAACACTAAATATAGTATCAACAGCCTTTTTTGACCATCCCCATGCCACATCGGCGACAAGCAAAAATCGCACAAGATCCCGCCGCAGCGGATCGTGATGATCGCCACGTTTCAAGCCTGCGGGTAACAGGGTTTAGCTTGTCAGGAACCGGCCTCGTTCATGTCCGGTCCAGTCGCCGCCGCAACATGTTTGCTATCTTGTTCGAACGGATGATTCCGTCAAGGTCTCGTCGGCAATGGATTTTTAACCACAAGATATTGTGCCTCTTGCCTGTGGAAAATGGGGACAGGCGAATCAGCCAGAAAAGTCAAAGACTTGTTGGGCTGCGTTCAATTTTATCACTTGCGGGCAAAATAAAGGGTTGACGCCTGCACCCCCTGAAAACGGTGGGGAAATGCCGCATATCAGCAATTTTTAACTTTCCTTCGTTAGATGTGATCAAAATGCAACCGATGTGCTAAATCGCAGTCGGTCGTGCATCGTCCATGTTGGAGGTCCGCCCCTGTGAACCTGAAAAACTTCTCCATCCTTAAGAAAATTGGCGTGGTTGTCGCGCTAATGGGTATTTCGTCAGCTACAATTGCCGGAGTTGGCGCGCAGGGTCTCGCAAGCCTTGGATCTTCACTCAAAGACACTGGCGCACGCGAGGAGGTGGCCCGCGAGGCCATGGATCTGCGTGTTGACATTATCGCCATCAGCCGCATGACGTATCAGCTCGCATTCGCGCCGGAAAAGGCATCGGATTTCGCTGCTGAGACGGAAAAGCGTGCAAAGGAGATGCTGGATCGCTTGCCAAAGATTGCAGCCACAGCCGATGCGGAAGAGCAAAAGCAATTGGCTGATATTCGCGCAAGCCTGTCGGCCTATTTCGATAGCATTCGTTCGATGGTTGCTGCAGCCGGAGGACCTCAGGGCAAAGACCCTGCGGTCATGAAGGCGGCACTGGATAAGGCCCTGGACGGTCAGAAAGCGGTCACTGCAGCCGTCAAGGTTTACAGCACCTATTCCGCCAAAACGCTGGCCGGAGCCCGCGCTGAAGCGCTGGACAAATCTCGTCTTACGATGACGGTTCTTCTGATAACGGCGCTGATCTGCATTGGCGTTGGCGTCGCGATCAGCATCCTGGTGGCTCGGCGCGGCATCTCCAATCCGATCCGGCGCATGACCGCCATCATGACGGAAATGGCGGGCGGCAACACGAACCAACAGGTTGAGGATACCGATCGTCAGGACGAAATTGGCGAAATGGCCCGCGCTCTCGAGGTCTTCAGGGCCAACGAGATCCAGATGCGGGAAATGGAAGCTCAGGAACAGGCACTGCATCGCCAGAGCAAGGATCTCCAGGTGTCCATCAGCTCCATCGTTGCAGCTGCTGCTGCGGGCGATTTCAGTCAGCGTATTACAAAATCTTATGACGATGAAGATCTGAAGCGCTTCGCCAAGGGCGTCAACGAACTGGTCGAGAATGTTGATCGCGGTATCACCGAAGTTCGCCGCGTCGTTGCAGCTCTGGCAGAGCAGGATCTGACGCAGGATATGCACGGAAACTTCCAGGGTGCCTTTGCTGAGCTTCAGGCAAACGTCAACACCACCATGGCTTCGCTCCGCGCGACCATGAACAATGTTCGTGTCGCCGCAGGAACCATTACTGATAGCTCAGGTGAGCTTTCCTCCGCGTCGAACCAGCTTTCTCGCCGCACAGAGCAGCAGGCTGCCGCGCTGGAAGAAACAGCGGCCGCTCTGGAGGAAATCACCACCACGGTTCGCACATCCACCCAGCGTGCCAATGAAGCCAGCCGCATGGTTGCGGCAACCAAGGAGAGCGCTGGTCGCTCTGGCGGCATCGTTCAGGAAGCCATCGATGCCATGGAGCGTATCGAGCAGTCCTCGCAGAAGATCAGCCAGATCATCTCGGTTATCGATGAGATTGCCTTCCAGACCAATCTTCTCGCGCTGAACGCTGGCGTGGAAGCAGCTCGCGCCGGTGAAGCAGGACGTGGCTTTGCCGTCGTGGCACAGGAAGTTCGCGAACTGGCACAGCGTTCGGCCAATGCCGCCAAGGAAATCAAGGCATTGATCAACAATTCTGCGCAGGAAGTGCAGGGTGGCGTAAAACTGGTGCTTTCAACCGGCGAAGCGCTCAAAGAGATCGATGATCTGGTCAACCACGTCAACGAGCAAGTCTCCATGATTGCACGTGCGGCCAGCGAGCAGTCTGCGGCACTCGGTGAGATCAACACCTCGGTCAACCACATGGACCAGATGACACAACAGAACGCGGCGATGGTGGAAGAGACCACGGCATCCAGCCAGGTGCTTGCGTCCGAGGCCCGCCAGTTGACGGAACTGCTCTCTCAATTCCGCCTTGGAGGAGAAATCAGCCAGCGTTACAACGTGGCTGCCTGATCTCGAATAGCGACTGATTGACGTGCTCCATACGAAGCACTTGATTTTAGGCGCCAGAGCAAACGCTCTGGCGCTTTTACGTTTGTGCCAGATATGGGGTGGCAACCGAGCAGCATGCGCTGATAGGCAGCCCGCGTTAGACAGCCCTGTTATGCTTACACTTGGCGGTCTGATGTTGAAGGCGACACAACGGCAGAGATAGGATGGCGGCCAAAGGTCTGAGACATCCTAGGCTTCAATGATCGGAGTGGTTTCGCGCCGAATGGCGGCATCAGACGATTTTGCCGTTTCTAGCCTATCGAAGTTGCCTGCTTGTCCTTGGTAAGCCGTCACTTAACGGGTCAGGGTGATGAAGTCTGTGCCCTTTGTCGTTTCATGGCTAGGCCCGTTGTCTGTGATCGTCACTGAGCTACCGGTTGAAATCAGCTGTTCGATCCTGCTGCGCAAGGGATCGGGCAGGATGATGCGATCGAGCACGGACTGCGTCACATCGTCAGTCGTGGGGGTGTCAGAGGTTATCCCGAGCCGCTTACGTGTTGCCTCAGGAAGGCGATCGGGCAGGGTGAGCCCCTGCCATTGCGCTTGGCCGGTCTTTTCATCCAGCTTGGTCAGTTGATAAAAATGTGTGCCAAGTGCCACATCCGGTGACTTGATGGCCACTGCCTCGGAGAGCAGCGGTTCAAAGCCCTGGCGGATCAAGAGCTGCCCGGCCGGGGCAGGCTCACGGGCAGCGGCGGCATAGAGTGCCTTCAGCATGGGATCGGAGAGAAGCGGTCCCTTCTGGGGCAGTTCTTTCCAGCGCTTGAAGCCTGCGATGGCTGATCGTGTAGTTTCTCCCATTATTCCATCGGCGGGTCCGGCGTCGAAGCCAAGATATGTCAGCATTTGCTGAACGTCGGCAATCAGTTCCCGTTCACCGCGCCGCGTTATCATGATCCTAAGAGGCTCTCTGTCACGGCCCGTACGGCTGGCATCACTGCCATAGGTTGGGTTGATGTTTGGCTTGCTCGGCATATGCATCGCAACTTCGACCTGCTCCGTCACCTCATGGCTGGTTGAGGAGCGTAAGGGAACGTCGGAGAGCAGCTTGTTCTGAGAAGTGCTGGCGGGGCGGAAGAGAAAGGCATGGTCGACCGCCCGTGGCTGCACATCCTCCTCGGCGATGATCACATGCACGCCGCGGCCAGTCATTTGATAAAGCGAGCGGGCGAAGGCAGCAGGCAGACGCACGCAGCCGTGGGAGGCGGGATAGTTCGGCACACTGCTCGATTCGTGCAGAGCAATGCCCGACCAGGTCAGCCGCTGCATCCATGGCATGGGAGCGTTCGAATAGATGTTCGATTTGTGAAATTTGCGCTTTTCCAGGATGGAAAATATGCCTGTTGGAGTGTCGTGGCCGGATTTGCCGGTCGAGACGCGTGAGGTTGCGATGACTTCCCCGTCGTCATAGACTGCGAGAGATTGGCTGGCCTTTGAGACGATGATTTGAAGCGTTCTGACATCCGTTGCTGCCACGGCAGGTGAAACCGATCCGGCCAACAGGGCGAGCGCAGCCGCAACAGATCTGAACATGGTAAACCTCACACGCAATACTCGTCCTGAAACGATACGCGGTGATGTTTAACGAAGCTTAATGAGACGCAGCCTGAGTCAGCGTTTAACCCGGACACGTTTGGTTGAAGGAACGCGCCGAGCCAAATCAGTTTCTACTCTTGCTGTGAAAAATGAACCAGCAGATGACGTTCCACGTCCCGCCAATCACTTGCCTGCAAGACATTCGGTCCAGGCTTGGGCGCGTGTTTGTGCATCTCCGTTTGCGGCATCAGATGCACAAGCAGACATTCCGGCACATGCTCGGCCACGGAATGATGGTTGTGAACCATGTCGTCGATGAAAGCTACCGGCAGCTGCCTGTCTCCATGCATCGACCGTATGACCGGTCCCTTGGGACGTTCCGTTGCCAGAAGCGGAAATGTGAGGTCGAGGCTATCCAGAAGTCGACGCCGAATCTCTGTGAAGCGGGGCGGCATGGCGGTGAGGAACACAATGTCTGCCTGTTCTCCCAGGCGCTTGAGGGTGTGCACGGCATCGCCAAACGGGGTTTGCCATGTTTCCTGCGCTGCAAAGAAATCCAGTATAAGCTGGCTCACAACGTCATCGGCCAGCGGGCGATCATCAAGCGTTGAGAGGATATTGCCGTGGAGCCGGTAGGAGCGTTGCACCAGCCGATGGCCCAGGCTTGTGAGGTATCCCTCGAAAGGCAATAGAAATTCCAAGACGACGTCATCGACGTCACAAACCAGCAAAGGGCGCTGCGTCAGGCGAACATGCTCCAGATCGACGATCTCGCTCATCAATACTGCCCCGAATCCAGGCCGGGTCCCGAATAATGATGCCAGGCGGCCGTTACTGCCTCCGGCTTCCATTCTGCCCCCTGACAGAAGGCCAGAAGACTGGGCTCATGCGACATGATAAAGTCGATCATGCCCGCAAGAAATCCCGGATCTTTTATGGCGTCTCGCAGTTGAACAACCTGAAGCCCGGAGAGAGCCAGAAAGCGGCTCATCATTTCCGGCTCGTTGGCCAACCATTGCAGAACCGCGGTGGCAGTCTCCTCCGGTGTGGGCAGGCAGGATTTTACAGGTTCGGTACGCATCGGACGACAAGTTACCTTTTCTTCAACCAAATCAGAATAACCTCCGGCCAACCGAGATGATGGAATCGGCCATGTGGACGCTTATATCTCATATAGGCGGACAAGACGGCATGTAAGGATAAAGCGATGCCCAAGCGGGTCATGATTGTCGAAGACAACGAGCTGAACATGAAGCTCTTCCGCGATCTGATCGAGGCCTCGGGCTACGAGACGATCCAGACCCGCAATGGTATGGAAGCGTTGGATCTGGCGCGCAAGCATCGTCCAGATCTCATTCTCATGGATATTCAATTGCCCGAGGTTTCCGGCCTTGAGGTGACGAAGTGGCTTAAAGAAGATGATGAGCTCCATGTCATCCCGGTGGTCGCCGTCACTGCCTTCGCAATGAAAGGCGATGAGGAGCGCATACGCCAGGGCGGCTGCGAAGCCTATGTATCCAAGCCAATCTCCGTTCCGAAGTTCCTGGAAACCATCAAAACCTACCTGGGAGACGCCTGAGGCGTTTGATCGATATGACAGCGCGGATCCTGGTTGTTGATGATATTCCTGCAAATGTGAAGCTACTGGAAGCGCGCCTCCTTGCGGAATACTTCGATGTCCTGACCGCAGACAACGGTTTCAAGGCGCTGGAAATCGTCGCGAACACGCATCTGGATCTCATTCTGCTCGATGTCATGATGCCGGGCATGGACGGGTTCGAAGTCTGTGAGCGTCTCAAGTCCAATCCCAAGACCATGCATATTCCGGTTGTGATGGTCACCGCCCTCGACCAACCCACGGACCGGGTGCGAGGATTGAAGGCCGGGGCAGACGATTTCCTCACCAAGCCGGTGAATGATCTCCAGTTGGTCTCGCGGGTGAAAAGCCTCGTTCGATTGAAGACCTTGAGCGATGAGTTGCGAATACGCGCAGACACCGCACGCACCATCGGGCTTGAGGATATTGCCAAGCTGGACAGCTTCGAAGTGCCTGGACAGGTGCTGCTGGTGGATGGTCGCGGCAGTTCCCAAGAGCGGATCATCAAGGCGCTGAAGCCGCTCGCCGAGGTGCTGGCAATTTCGGATCCCCAGGCGGCCATCTTCGAAGCAGCGGAAAATCCCTTCGATCTGGTGATCATCAACGACAATATTGAGGATTACGATCCGCTTCGGCTCTGTGCGCAATTACGTTTGCTGGAACGAACGCGTTTTCTGCCCTTGTTGCTGGTGACGGACGGCGGCAATGAGGAACTGGTCGTGCGCGCGCTGGATCTCGGGGTAAACGATTACCTGATGCGGCCGATTGATCCCAATGAGCTTGTGGCGCGCACGCTGACGCAGATCAAGCGTAAACGCTATAATGACAAGCTGCGCTCCAGTGTGCACCAGACCATCGAACTCGCCGTGACAGATGGGCTGACGGGTCTGCATAATCGACGCTATCTCGATAATCATCTCAAGACATTGTTCAACCGGGCAGCCGCTCGCGGCAGACCGCTTTCGGTGTGCATCACCGATATCGACCGGTTCAAGAGCGTCAATGATACCTATGGCCATGATGTTGGAGATGAGGTTCTCAGGGAATTTGCCCGGCGCATTCGCTCCACTGTGCGCGGTGCAGACCTTGCCTGTCGTTATGGCGGCGAGGAATTTGTCGTGGTGATGCCTGATACGGACGCATCCGCTGCCGCAGCCATTGCAGAGCGCCTGCGCGGAATGATTGAGGCCATTCCCTTCACCTTGCCGGGGGGCGCGCAGTTACACATTACCGCCTCCTTAGGAATTGCGACCTTCTGCGAAGGCATGGAAACGCCGGAACAACTCATGAAAAGTGCAGACAAGGCGCTTTATGAGGCAAAAAACAGTGGACGAAATAGGGTGGTTGCTGCTGCTGCTTAAGAATAGCCAGCTGTCCCAGCCGCTCTGCGGACTCGTTATCTGTGCCAAAATGCGCCGTCCCAGAAATGGCCCTATCCTTCATCGACGACAAACTGTCGTCTGATTGTCCCTGGATCTGAAACCAGAGATTCTGCCGTGTTTTCTGTTGGTGGTGCTTGCTGCAAACATACAAGCGGGAAGAGTTTTGACTTTATTTTCAGACGAAATTGGATAGAATTTATAGAGTTAAATCGAACCGTGCTTTTTCACGGGCAGCAACTTTAGTTTTAACCATGTCACGCGGCTTTTTTGCCGCTGGTTAAGATTGGGTTGATTTCTTGGCACTTTTACGCAATTTTGACTTCAGCGGAATATGTTCCTGATGGAACTGAAATACCCCATGATGCTCAGGTCCGCCGCATCTCCTGGGTCGTGGGGTCGGTCGGTCGGCATGCTTTCCAGTGGTTCCTCGTGCCGCTTTGCATGCTGACCGGCCCCCAAATCATCCCTTGTTGTATCCGTAAGTTCCCGAGCTACAATGTGCCAAGAGCGCACCAGAGAGAGCGTGCCCACACAAAACCGTCGGCGGATTTTGCTGGACGCGCTCTGTCGACGTCTGTGTGTCTAGGTCTGCCCTTCCGGGATGGGGAAGGGCCTGTGGTGTACCCGCAATAGATTGAGACCCTTCCACAAGTAGAGAGCGAGGGTCAGGCGGTGAGGAACCGCTCGCGGTGCGGGTGGATTTCGTCTTGATGATCGTCAAAAGATACCTGGAGGCAAAACTCCAAACGGTGATGGCATGCCGGTGCTGTTGACGTTCAATCCAAATGCGATCGATAAACTGCTCTGCGCTATTTTGGCGGTTTCTGCGTGCCCGCGTCAGATGTCAGGCGAGGGGCATAAAAAAAGCGCGGGCCAATGGCACCGCGCCTTTTTGGAAGGATCTGAAGATCAATTACTTGATCTTGGTTTCCTTGAACTCGACATGCTTCTTAGCGATCGGGTCGTACTTGGTCTTCGTCATCTTGTCCGTCATCGTACGGCTGTTCTTCGTCGTGACGTAGAAGAAACCGGTATCGGCCGTCGACAGCAGCTTGATCTTGATGGTCGTAGCTTTCGCCATGGTCTTCCTGCCTCTAATAAAAATCAAGCCGCGGATGCCTGAGCGCTGTCCACGGCGAAATCTGGCGCGAAACTACAAATCGCGCCCGAAAAGTCAAGTCCGTTCTCGGCTCAAAACCGTACGGACGATGAATATCACCACATATAGCGCAAAGAAGCCTGCCAAAGCCCAGGCAAATCCGTCATTTCCGGTGTGATCGATGGAAAGGCCGATGGCCTGAGGGCCTGCAACCGTGCCGACCGCATAGCAGAAAACGAAGGCGGCATTGGCGGCCGCCAGATCAGAACCTTTGAGTCGTGAACCCAGGTGAGCGAGGCCAACGGTATAAAGACCGGAGACACAGCCGCCCCAGACCAGCAACAGGGCTGCCATAAGCCACCAATGGTGAACGAGATAGGGCAGGGCCAGCGCCCCTGCCAGACCAGCCACGGCCATCAGGAAGAGCATGGGGCGGCGGTCCTTTAGCCGGTCGGAAATCATGCCGAACGGAATCTGGAAAACCATGTTGCCGATGCCCATGACTGTCAGCAATTGTGCTGCATGCGCTTCTTCCAGCCCTGAGCGGTTGGCATAGACGGGGAAAAGCGAAAGCCCGCCCACTTCCACTGCCCCGAACACGAAAACGGCAGCCGTGGCCATGGGAACAAGCAGGATGTAGCGCAGGAAGTGCTTCTGCGGCTTTTCGTCCAGAACGGGATTTTCGTTACGGGCGATATAGATTGGCACGAACGCCAGCATGATCGCGCAAGCACCCACCGCAAATGGCAGCAGGCCCTCGCTGCCGATTTTGGAAAATATCAGCGGCCCGATGGCGAAACCGACTGCAAGAACGGTGGCATAAATGCCAAGCACCAGGCCTCTGCGGCGAGGTGGAGCGGCGGCATTGATCCAGAATTCAGAGAGAATGAAAAGCGTGGTGGTTGCGCCATGGAAGGCGATGCGCAGCGGAAACCACATCCAGAACTGGGTCGCATAATAGAAGCCTAGCGCGCTGACAGCAGCCAGGACCACGGCCCACAGCATGGTGCGGGCCACGCCAAAGCTGTGCGCCAGCTTGGTGGTGATCGGTGCGGCAACCATGGCGGCGAGGCCAGCCATTGCGGAGTTCAGCCCAATCAGTGTCGACGATATTCCGCGCTTGTCGAGAATGACGCTGAGAAGGGGCAGGCCCAGCCCTATGGCGATACCGACCGCGCTGATGGCCGAGATGGCCGCGATGAGCGATGGCCAGTGGATTTCTTCAGGAAAGCCGTGTGCGCCATCATCCGCGTGAGACATCCGACGTTCCTTTGAGTACGAATCCATATGTAAGCCGTGTGCGCTGTTAATGACATCAATCGAGAGCCGCAGTGGGTATAGTTCGCAAATGCTCGCCGGTGAAGCGGCATCCGCAAAAAGATGATCCACAGGGAGATCAACACCCTCACCCGCTGTAGTGACCGCCGATGACCGGCTTATGTCATAATGGACGAGCAGATTTGACCTGACGCTGTTTTGCAGAAGATTATGGCAAACAGCGGGTGATCGCGCAGCAACCGGAAAAGCTATGGTCGTGCGTGCCGCTTTCGAGTTCATCGCAGGTTGGCGATTCCTTTTCGCCAAACTGCTGCGCACCTTTACGTGATATGGGTCAGGCAGATTTACGGCGCGATTGGATAAACGGGAAAGGCCCCGGTTCTTTCGAACCAGGGCGGTGCCATCCAGCAGCAAAGCGTCTTGCGATCAGGCGGCCTGCGCCAGCTCGTCCGCAATAACGGTATCGAGGTTGAGGAAGCAGACCATGGTCTTTTCCAGAGCAACGATACCGCGGCAGAAGGCGCGTTGTGCTTCGGGAATGATTTCCGGTGCTGACTGAAGGTCTTCGGAGCGAATGGTCATCATGTCCGAAACCTGCTCGACCAGCAGGCCAACGAGCTTGCCGGCGATATCCGTAACGATGATGGCGGCGCGCTCCGATGGCTCTGTCATCTTCATGCCAAGACGGCAGGCCATGTCGATGACCGGAATCACTGCGCCACGAAGGTTGATCAGGCCCAGAACATAGGGCGGAGTATGTGGCATCGGCGTAACCGGGGCCCAGCCGCGAATTTCACGGATAGCCATGATGTCGATGCAGAATTCCTGGTCGCCCAGGTGGAAGGAAACGATTTCGAGGTAGGCACCGGACTGCTTGATAGCGTTCGACATGTTTAGAACTCTTCCCATTTCTCTTTGGTGTCGGACGCGATGACTCTCGCGGCCGCGCTGCTGGTGATGGCACTTGCAACCCGGTTCATCAGGTTGCGAGCGGGAGACGGTCTATGAACCGGTGGCGCATCCTTTGCCTGCACGGCAACGGGACGGCTGCCTTCAACGCGGAATTGGCGCATGAGGCGGCTGAGGGTTTCGGCATCGGCAGCCAGGGTGTGGCTGGATGCGTTGGTTTCCTCAACCATCGCTGCGTTTTGCTGCGTTGTCTGGTCCATCTGGCCTATTGCGGAATTGATTTCCGAAAGCCCTGTGAATTGTTCGCGCGCCGAGGTTACGATTGCGCTAACGTCGTCATTAATTCTTAGAACATCGTCACCAATTCGATGAAGAGCGTCACCGGTGGCCCTCACAAGTTCCACACCTGTCTGCACTTCTGTGCTGGAACGCGTCACCAGCGCCTTGATGTCCTTGGCGGCTCCGGCAGCGCGGCCAGCAAGTTCACGAACCTCCTGAGCAACGACGGCAAAGCCCTTGCCTGCTTCTCCGGCACGCGCTGCCTCAACGCCAGCGTTAAGCGCAAGCAGGTTTGTCTGGAAGGCGATTTCATCGACAACGTTGATGATCTTTCCGATCTCGCCTGTGGCTTGCTCAATTCGTTCCATAGCAGCCATGGCGTCATTGACCACATGTGAAGAACTTTCGGCGAAATCCTTCGCGTTGCTTACCATCTTGCTTGCTCCCTCCGCGCGCTCGGTCGCCGTGCGAACGGTGCGGGTAATCTGCTCCAGCGCTGCGGAGGTTTCTTCCAGTGAAGCGGCCTGCTGTTCGGTACGTTTGGCCAGATCATCTGCCGCAGAACGCATTTGCTGGGAGTTGGCCTGAATGGATGAGGAGCTCTGGTTGATTTCTTGCATGACAGCGCGAAGCTGCTCCGTCAGGCGGTTGAAATCTGCTCGGATAGGTTCGAGATCCGCACGAAAAGGCTGCTTCAATTCAACACTTAGATCGCCGTCGCGCAGCCGGGTGAGACCTTCGGCAAGAGCCTGCGTCGCAAAGCGTATGGATTCCGAATCGGCTTCCTGACTTGCCAATCGTTCGCGGCTGGCAAGCTCCATGCGTTGCCGATCTTCCGCACTTTGCTGTTCAAGGCGAAGCTTTTCCAACGCAGCCAGGCGAAAACGCTCTGTGCTACGTGCCATAGAGGCTAGTTCATCGCGGCCATCCGTGCCTGCTACTGGCGTTTCACAGTCTCCATCGGCAATGCGCTGCATGCTGCTGGCAATGCCGGAGAGCGCGCGCCGAATGGCCCCGCCCTGGGTGTATTGAAGGGCTCCGACTAGCATCATTGCCAGTCCGCCGCAGAGAAACTGAAACAGAACACTTTCTTCTGTTTTATCCTGTGCGGCCTGGGTTTTGGCGTCGGCCAGTGACTTGCCCTCTGCAGAAAGGACGGCAAGCAACTCCGTAAGCTCATCGCCGCTGCTATCAATAACATCGTCGACCTTGGCGAATTCCTCTACCGAGGCGCGGCTTGCCACTAGGCGCGGAAGTTCTGTTTCCACCTGCTGGCTTAATTCGCCGGCCAACTTGCTATAACTTTGCGCCAGCTCCGGTTTGTTTATAGCGGCAGCGAGAGCTGCAACTTCCTGCGAGGAAGCCCTCAGAAGCGTAGTGCTTTCCTTGATTTTTTGAACGCGTTCAGGTTGAACGGCACCTTCATCCTTGTCGATGATGGTATCCATCGCCGCAAGTGTCAGTTCAAGAGAGGCTGAGTGAAGGCTGTCGGCCTTGCTGGCGAACTGGCGCACCGTGGCTGCCTCGTCGAGGCTTCGTTGTGCCAGCGATTGTTCGAACCAGCCGACACCGATGATGGCGCCCATTCCGAGAAACGCCGTGACGCCCAGCGTCAGTAGCCGTTGGTTGACTGTCATTCCGTGTTTGCCTGACGCATTCAACATTTTGTCAATCGAACTCCGTGTGACACCTGATTGGCACTCATCGGCCAAGCTGTTATCATGGCTCCGCGTGGTTTCGCGGATGAAGGTAATCGGAAAATTTATGCCGCTACCGATAGAAGTTGGCAGCAACGCGTTAATCATTCGCTAAATGTAAAATAACCGGATCTACTAAAAATTACTGATGATTACTTCGAGAAAAGCTGAAACGGGATCCTGTTCCAAGGCTGGGCGCTTCGCAGCTTTGCTCGGCGCTCTGATTTGCTTTTCGGTTTTGTTGCTAGGCTTGTATGGCTGGGTCGTGAATGGCTCGGCCCTGTTCCTTGCTATGGCAGAAAGCCTTGCCGTCTGGTGTATGTAACGTGCATTTCCAGTTTCATTCGTAGTAGCCACCGGCATGAGACAAAATCGCGCGATGCCAGGTTGACGCGAGCGAAGCCGTTGCGGCGCTGCGCCGGAAGCTCTAGTTTGCGCCGTCAGGAAGAGGTGCCGCCGATCCGTGATAGGCGTGAAAGCGGTTGCGAGGGTTCAATGCGAAGCGTGCGAATTGTTCTATGGGTTGCCGTTGTTTGTATGGCTTTGATACTGGGCTGGCTGACTTTCGAAATGAGCCGCAGCAAGCAGCAAATCGCTGAAGGACCGTTTGGCGTTCCTTTCCAGCTGGTTTCGCAAACGGGTGAGCCGATCACGGAAAAAGCATTCCAGCAAAAGCCGACTGCGCTTTTCTTTGGCTTTACGCATTGCCCGGAAGTCTGCCCGACAACGCTGTTCGAGATGAATGGCTGGCTCCACAAGGTTGATCCCGACGGCACCAAAATCAACGCCTACTTCATTACGGTTGATCCGGAGCGTGATTCACCGGAGCTGTTGAAGACCTATGTCTCTAACGTCACAGATCGCGTAACGGGCATTTCCGGTCCGCCGGATCGCGTTGCCGAAGTCATCAAGGGTTTTCGCGTCTACGCCCGCAAGGTACCCGTTGATGAAAAAAATCCCTCCGGCGATTACACCATGGATCACACTGCTTCTGTTTTTCTTCTGAATAACGGCGGTCGGTTTTCCGGCACCATTTCCTATGGTGAGAACCCGGATACGGCTCTGAAGAAGCTTGAAAATCTGATCAAAGGCTGAAGCGTCCGGTGAAAGCTGGCGCTTGATGCAACAGAAGCTTTTGTGGCATTGCTGACCCTGAAAATCTTGAGCGCGGGTGGCCGGGTTGGCATGCCCTGTGCTTTGCGTCCGTCATGCGCGCATTCGTTCTCCTGCTGAGCAGCGGAGGCATATGCGGCCAGTTGCAGAAAGAGTTGACCCGTGAGCGAACTACGCCTTTTCGTGACCGTAACCGAGCGGGAATCCGAAGATATTCTGGAGAGGCTCTCCTTCTGCTTTGGCGAAGAGGATTATGCGATCGGCACCACCGAGATCGATGAAAAGGCAGATCGCTGGGAGGCCTCCATCTATATGATGCTGGCCGAAGAGGACGAGGTTCATCAGCGTTTCAGGGAAGTCTTGCAAGACGCCTATCCTTCCTTGCCGATCGAGCGGGAGGTGCTCCCGGATATCGACTGGATCGCGAAGTCGCTGGAAGGGCTGAAGCCCGTGCGGGCAGGGCGCTTCCTTGTTCATGGTTCCCATGATCGCGACAAGGTGAAGGCCGGCGATCTGGCAATCGAAATCGATGCCGGTCAAGCCTTCGGTACGGGCCATCACGGCACAACGGCTGGCTGCCTGGAAGTGATCGCCAGCGTTATGCGCGCCCGCTCTCCGCGCAATGCGCTGGATCTCGGGACGGGCAGCGGCGTGCTGGCGATTGCCGTCAGAAAGCTTCGCAATATCCCTGTATTGGCAACCGATATCGATCCTGTCGCAACCCGTGTTGCAAGGGAAAATGCGCGGTTGAACGGTGTTGTTTCCGGCCTGGATTTCGTCACTGCGCCCGGTTTCCATTCGCCGGCCTTCAGCACGCATGGGCCATTCGATCTCATCATCGCGAATATTCTGGCCCGCCCGCTGATCAAGATGGCTCCCCAGCTGGTGACGCATCTTGCGCCCGGTGGCGATGTCATTCTGTCCGGCATTCTGGCCAGCCAAAGGTGGAAGGTCATTGCCGCCTATAGCGGGGCAGGGCTTGGCCATGTGCGTACGATCTGGCGTAACGGCTGGGTAACGATCCATCTCCGCCACGGCTGCTGAGCGCTGTTCCGATTAAGTCCCCTTCTGCGAAAGTGACATTCATGTTCCAGACCTTCGAAACGACATCCAATCCGCAAGCTGGGCCTGCCCGCGTTGCGGCTCTTCGCGAAAAATTCGATGCGCTGGGGATCGATGGCTTTCTCGTGCCGCGCGCGGATGAGTATCAGGGCGAATACGTTCCGGCATCAGCCGAACGCCTCGCATGGTTGACAGGCTTTACCGGCTCGGCGGGCATGGCTCTGATCATGCGTGAGGAAGCGGTAGTCTTCGTGGATGGACGTTACACCACGCAGGTGGTGCAGCAGGTGGATGCAGCAACCTTCACGCCGGGAGATCTGGTGGGAAAGCCGCCGCATCTTTGGATTGCGGAGAAGGCGCCTCGAGGCTTCCGCCTGGGTATTGATCCGTGGCTTCATGCAGGTGCGGAAGTCAAGCGGCTGGAAAAGGCCTTGGAGCAATGCGGCGGTAGCCTGGTTCTGCTGGAGGAGAATCCACTCGATCTGATCTGGACCGATCGCCCGGCGGAGCCTCTGGGTGCAGTCAGTGTTCAGCATGACGCTCATGCCGGTAAACCTGCCGCCGAGAAGATCGCGGAAATGGCAAAGGCTGTGGCGGACAATAATGCCAATGCCTTGCTTGTGACCGATCCCTCTTCCGTTGCCTGGATTTTCAACATTCGCGGGCAGGATGTGCCCCATACCCCGCATCCGCTTGCGCGGGCCATCATCACCGCAGCGGGTCAGGCGGAAATATTCATCGATCGGCGCAAGCTGGCGGGGGAGGCGGCAAGCCATGCGGCATCATTGGCGAACATATCCTCGCCCGAGCATCTGGTCGCGCGGCTTGCCGAAATCAGCACGGGTGGTGGCCGCATTCTGGTGGATGGCGAAGCCACGCCTCTGGCCTTGAAGCGGGCTATCGAAGGCAATGGCGGCGTCGCTGTCGAAGCGGTCGATCCTGCCCGCTTGCCCCGTGCAATCAAGAATGCAGTGGAACTGCGCGGTTCCGCCGAGGCCCATGTGCAGGACGGTGCTGCCATGGTTCATTTCCTCCATTGGCTGGACCAGCAACAGCCGGGCACGGTCTCTGAAATCGAGAGTGTATCTCAACTGGAAGCCTTCCGGTCCAGAATGGGCCAAGCCATGCAGAACCCGCTGAAGGATATTTCCTTCGATACGATTTCAGGCGCGGGCGAACATGGCGCGGTCATCCATTATCGTGTGACGACGGAAACGGACCGCAAACTTCTGCCGGGCGAGCTTTTCCTGATCGATTCCGGTGCGCAATACGTCAATGGCACGACCGATATTACGCGGACGGTTGCTGTTGGCGCGGTGCCGCAGGAGCAGAAACGCTTCTTCACGCTGGTGCTGAAGGGCATGATTGCGATTTCTGCCGCACGTTTCCCGAAGGGGACGCGGGGCTGCGATCTCGATCCGCTGGCGCGCATTGCGCTTTGGAAGGCGGGGGCGGATTATGCCCATGGAACAGGGCATGGTGTCGGCTCTTACCTCTCCGTCCACGAGGGGCCGCAGCGGATCGCGAGGCTTTCCACGCAGGAATTTCTGCCGGGCATGATCTTGTCTAACGAGCCGGGCTATTATCGCCCCGGTTCGTTCGGTATTCGTATCGAGAACCTGATTTACGTAACGGAACCCACGCCAGTCGACGGTGGCGATCTGCCGATGATGGGCTTCGAGACATTGACCTGGTGCCCCATCGATCTGCGTCTCGTTCTACCGGAGCTTCTGACCGCAGAGGAACGCGATTGGCTGAATGCCTATCACGCACAAGTTTGCACAAAGCTCTCGCCTTTGATCTCGGACGCGGCCGTTCTCGCATGGCTGGAAAAGGCAACGCAGCCGGTTTGAAGCATATGGGGGAGTGACGCCGTTTAGCTCAGCCAGAAATGGCGAAGCAGCAGCGCCGTTCCCCATCCTGCAATGATGAGCGGGATGCCGTGGCTGCGAAAGCCGACCAGCAACGCCACCAGCATAGCGGCCTTGAGGTCCATGCCGCCATCGAAGAAGGCAGGAGCAACAAGCGTGGTCAGAACCGCGGCGGGAACGGCGTTCAAGGCCGTTTCGAGCCTTGGCGGCATATTCTTGATATTGCTGACCAGAAGGTAGCCGCCCACGCGTGTCAGGTAGGTTGCAAGGCCTGCCGCCAGGATAATGAGAGCCATTCGCATATCGGCAGTCATGCTTCTGCTCCTTCTCGTGCTTCGGTGGGTTTCGGTTTGTGAAGCAGAAGGGCAGCGACGATCCCGGCAAGAGCGCCAATGCTGACGTGCCAGGGTGAACCGACCGTATGCATTCCGATGATGGAGGCGATTGCGCTGACCGGGACGACAGCAACAAACAGGGGGCGTCTACGGAAGCCCATCACCAGACCCAGAAAGTAAACCGGCAGCAGAACGTCGAAGCCCCAGGCGGCCGGATTGCCGATAAGTTGGCCAAAGATGGCGCCAAGCGCCGAACTGCCGACCCAGGCGATATAGATGATGAAGGCTGCACCGAAATACCAGCTCGGCTCCAGTCTACCAGTCCTGTCCATCCGCTCGGCCGATTCGGCGAATTGAGGGTCGGTGAGGAAGAAAAAGCCAAAGGCTTTCTGGAGCGGGCTGAACCCGGATACGAGGGGTGTTATGGCCGCCGAATAGAGGATGTGGCGAAAATTGACCGCAAAGACGGAGAGGACAATCAACCAGGCTGGCACGTGCGAGCCGAAAAGCTGCACCCCCACCAATTGGCTGGCACCACCAAAAATGATGGCGCTCATGAAGGTTGCCTGCATTGGCCCCATACCTCCCTCCACGGCGATTGCGCCGAACAGGAGACCGAAGGGGGTGGTGGACAGGGCAACAATCAAACCTGATCGGAGACCTTGCCAGAAAGCAGTGCTGCGCATGGGGATAACCTCGGTAATGCGCAGCGTTTAACCAGTTTCGAATGCACCGGCAAGGTCGATCAACCGCAGGAAAGGATCAGTCAGCCAGAATATCCGCGCTGCGGCATATGGAAACCCCGGCAGCGCGCATCTGCTCTATCGCTGCCTTCACATCGGCTTCCTGAATGCCGCGGCTGGCATCCTCGATGAAACGCACCTTGATGTCGGGCAGCATTTCCCGCGCATCCAGGGCTGAGAATTTCACACAGTAATCCGTAGCCAGTCCGCAAATGTCCAGTTCGGTCACCAGTTGAGCCTTCAGATACCCGGCAAGGCCGGTAACGGCAGCCTGGTCGTTATCGCGAAAGGCTGAGTAACTGTCGACAGCCGGATTTTCACCCTTCTGCTGGATGTAGTCGATCTTCTCCAGATCGAGGTCGGGATGGAAATCCGCATCCGCTGTTCCCTGGACGCAGTGGTCCGGCCACATGATTTGCGGCTTGCCGGAAAGCTCTCCCATCTCGAACGGCTTTTTTCCCTCATGTTGGGAGGCGAAGCTGCCGTGATTTGCGGGATGCCAATCCTGCGAGGCGACAATCAGGTCATAGGGGCCGTCATTCACGAGGCGGTTGGCAACCGGCACCACCGCATCGCCCTCCGGCACTGGCAGGTTGCCCCCAGGGCAAAAGCCGTTCTGAATGTCGATGAGCAACAGAGCCCGCATCTTACCCTCCCGTTTTGTCGTTTCTGATGAGACCATGCCAAGGGCAGGGCGCGTGATCAAGTTTGAAGTCGAGGCCGGGGCAGATCACTGGCTGCGAGCACGTCTTTTCTCCCTGAAGCCTGAAGATGGAACAGCGTTCCTCGTCCGGAAGGGGCATTCATCCTACATCCTGAGGCATATCAGGAGATTCTCATGTCTATTGCTTCCACGTCTTCCGTGCCGCAGGCTTCCAGTCTGCCGCCGCTCGGTGCGCCGGGACTTGCGGCTTTGATCGTTCTCGTCGCAGGTACTCTGGCGCTTGGCGCAGCCTATGGTCCGGCTCACGGTGCCCTCTTCCTTATCGGCGGCGGGCTCGGCATCGCGCTCTATCATGCCGCTTTCGGTTTCACCTCCGCCTGGCGCGTCTTCATTGCGGAAGGGCGCGGCCGCGGCCTGCGTGTGCAAATGCTGCTGCTTGCCCTGGCGGTGCTGCTTTTCTTCCCATTCCTGTCATCGGGAACGCTGTTTGGCCATGAGGTGCGGGGCAATATCTCTCCCGCCGGTCTCGGTGTCATTGCCGGTGCTTTCATGTTTGGCATTGGCATGCAGCTCGGCGGCGGCTGCGCCTCCGGCACGCTTTTCACGGCAGGCGGCGGCAATGCCCGCATGCTGGTGACCTTGCTGTTTTTTATCGTCGGCTCGCTGCTCGGCACCATTCATTTCGACTGGTGGGTGGGCCTGCCTTCGGTTCCGCCGACGGCGCTGTGGCAATCCTTCGGTCCTTGGGGCGGCATTGCGGTCTCGCTTGCAATCTTCGCGGCCATTGCGGCCATCACGGTGGTGGTGGAGCGCAAGCGCCGCGGTCAACTGGAGCAGGAGCCTGCCTCGCCTCGGCATGGTCTGCAACGCTATCTGCGCGGTCCGTGGCCATTGGTTGCCGGTGCGCTTGCACTGGTGGCGCTGAACTTCCTGACCCTTGCCATTGCCGGTCGCCCCTGGGGCATCACCTCCGCCTTTGCGCTCTGGGGTGCAAAGGGCGCGCAACTGATCGGCATTGATCCGACGCAGTGGGCCTATTGGCAGACACCCGCCAATGCAAAGGCTCTTTCGCAGAGTGTATTTGCCGATATCACGAGCATCATGGATTTTGGCATCATCGCCGGTGCCATGCTGGCGGCAGCGCTGGCAGGCCGCTTTGCCCCGTCGCTGGATATCCCGTTGCGGTCTGTGCTCGCTGCCGTCGTTGGCGGTCTGCTTCTCGGATACGGAGCGCGAATCGCTTACGGCTGCAATATCGGTGCCTATTTCTCCGGCATCGCCTCGGGAAGTTTGCATGGCTATCTCTGGGCCATTGCTGCTTTTGCCGGAAACGTGATCGGCGTTCGCTTGCGCCCCTGGTTCTTTTTCGAACGCAGTTCTGTCCTAAAATCGGACGGTTAGGAAGCGATATAACCACCGGAAGTTGCTGACATGCGGCGTTTTGGCGCGGTTGCCGCCGGTTTGCCGCATTTTGGCTAAACTTCCGGCGGTATCGCTTTATAATGAAAATGAGAACTGCGAGGGGGGGCTTGTAAACACATTGGTTACCATAATTCGTCATCCTTATCCGCATCTGGCTTATGTGAATCACGCTGCCCCATTGGGCCGTGAAGCGGGCCGGACTTGGTATCCCGGCGTAGAGCAGTATTCGCCGGTTGTTCGAGTAGCGGGTAAAGGGTGACGCGTATCATGGCAGTGGCATTCGAAACGGCACGTGCCGTTCAATCATACTCACGGCGCCGCAAGCCAGAGGCCTCCGCCGCTCACGGTCTCATCAAGGCTACCCTCGCACTCGGTGCCGGTCTGGCTGTCGGCTGCTGGATGATGGGCGCGCTTGCGACAGTGCAGGGCATTGGTGGCATCAAGCCCATGGACTATTCGCATCAGTTACGCGCCTCGCTGGATCTGAAGCCCATCGTTGCTGCTCAGCTTTCTGCAGCCGAGCGTGCCCTGAAGATCTCCAAATTTTCAAGGCTCGGCGGCGGCGCGGCAGAAAAGGCGGCACGGCTGGAAGGTGCTCATCTGGCCTACATGAATGCACAGGTTCCGGCTGAACATGCAGTCAAGTCCGGCATTGCTGCCGCCCTGGCAAAGGCCGAAGCAGACAAGCAATTCACAGAGCTGGCCTCCAAGCGCCCCACTGCCGAAGAAATGAAATCGGTATTAACGGCAGCGCTGGATGAAACCGTTCTCATTGCGCCTCCCACACAGACAGCCTGGGATGCCACACCGCGAGGCAATGCGGATGAGGGCAGTGTGGAAGTTGCCGATTTACAAAGCCCGGCGGAACTGGCTGTAGCCGGTGCTATGGAAGCAGATTCAGATGACGGTCTACCGATGGCCGGACCTCTACCCATCCGTCGTCCACCTTCCAATGCGCTCGCTTTGGCGCTTGCGCCTGCGAATGTGGCAAAGCCCGCCGTCAAGCCTGCTGCTCTTGAGGAAGACGATGAAGACGAGGCACCGAAGGCACTCGCATTTGCCAAGCCGGAGAACCCGTTGAAGGAAACCCCGGCTCGCAGCGTTCCATGGCCGGATCGTGGCACGGGTGGCTTGAAGGTTGCAATTTATGACATTTCCAACGGCGTCGTTCACATGCCGAGCGGAGAAAAGCTCGAGGCGCATTCCGGCATCGGTGAGATGCGCGACAATCCGAAGTATACGCATGTGAAAATGCGTGGGCCTACACCGCCCGGCACCTACCGCCTTTCCATGCGCGAAAAGCTGTTCCACGGCGTCGCCGCCATTCGCCTCACGCCAACGGATGGTATCAACCCTCTTGGGCGCACCGGTCTTCTCGCCCACAGCTACCTCTTGAGAACGCGCGGAGATTCCCATGGCTGCGTGGCTTTCGCCAATTACGACAAGTTCCTCAAGGCGTTCCAGCGCGGTGAAGTCACGCACATGATCATCGTGGATCGTCACAACGGCACAATTCCGGCCGCAGCGCTTCGCAAGCTGAACCTGAGAGGCGGTGGTGCAGCAGCAACGACCGTATCCGCTTCCGGCAAGGAGAGCGACGGGGCGCGCCGCACGCTGGCGGACTACTTCAAGCGGGATGGCTGATTGCCCTTTCCAATTCAACGAGAAATGCCCCGGATGGCTCATCCGGGGCATTTTCGTTGTAATCAAAGTAAACCTCCACCTACGGTGGAGGACTGGACGAGTTTTACATCGTGGTGGAGAGACCTCCGGCTTGGACCGTTAGCGCGGGCGAGACGTCAAACGGAGGTTTTATGGAAGAACGATCGCAATCGCATGCGACGTGGGACTGCAAGTACCATATCGTTTTTGCAAGCAAATACCGGACGAAACGCCTTTACGGGGACGTACGTCGTGAATTGGCTGAGCTTTTGCATAGGCTTGCTCGACAAAAGGAATGCGAGATCCACGAAGGGCATCTTATGCCCGACCATGTACACATGCTGATATCGATCCCGCCGAAGTACTCTGTTTCCATATTGTGGGCTTTTTGAAGGGCAAGACTGCGCTTTACATCGCTAATAAATATGCCCGCAAACGGCGCTACAAAGGCTATCACTTTTGGGCGCGTGGATACTACGTGTCCACGGCTGGGCACGATGAGCAGGTCGTCAGACGGTATATCCGTAATCAAGAAAATGCCGACAAAGCTTCCGACTTTGCCGACCTCTTTAATCGCAGCTACTAACTTATAGCAAAACCGCTTCTAGCGGTTCAAGCGCAGCGTTTCAAACCTCCACCTCTGGTGGAGGTTATGACTTTAAAGCTGGAGGTTTAAGCGGAAATTCTCTCTGTCTGCTTTAACAAAGTGCAGATGAGAAAACGCCGACAGGGCGCCTCTCAAACCTTCTCTACAAAACCATCCAGAACGCGCTTCTCACCAGCCTTATCGAAATTGATCGTGAGTTTGTTGCCCTCAATGGCAGCGATGTTGCCATTGCCGAACTTGATGTGGAAAACGCGGTCGCCCACCGAAAAACGGGAAGGCGCGGCAGCGACCGATTTTGCCACCAGCTCTCCATCGATCGTGCGCCCCCTCGGTCCACTCTCGCCATAACCGATGCGCTCGACCGCATGGCCGGAGCGGCTTCCCCAGTTATCGCGTGTCGCATCGCTCTTGTTAGCCTGCGCCCGCTTCCAGCCGGGGGTGGAATAGGAATTGGCAAAGGGGTCGGCCTTGTCGAACCGAGACTGGCCATAGCCGCCGCGTCCATAGCCGCCATAGGCAGAATCGCTTTCCGCCACGTCCACATGCAGAGGCGGCAATTCATCCAGAAAACGCGATGGCATGGTGGATTGCCACAGACCATGAATGCGCCGATTGGAAACGAACCAGATATGACAGCGTCGCTTGGCACGGGTGATGCCGACATAGGCGAGGCGGCGTTCCTCTTCGAGGCCGGAGCGGCCGCCTTCATCCAATGCCCGCTGATGTGGGAAGAGACCCTCTTCCCATCCGGGCAGGAACACGGTCTCAAACTCCAGGCCCTTGGCGGAATGCAGCGTCATGATCGATACGGCATCCATGTCCTCGTTCTGCTCGGCATCCATGACCAGTGAGACATGTTCGAGAAAACCGCGCATGCTCTCGAAGGCTTCCATGGAACGAACCAGTTCCTTCAGGTTCTCAAGCCGGCCCGGTGCCTCGGCGGATTTGTCATTCTTCCACATGTCAGTATAGCCGGATTCTTCCAGAATCTGTTCGGCCAGCTCCACATGCGGTGTCGTTTCAAGCAGTTCGCTCCAGCGCTTGAAGCTCTGGATCACATCGAAGAGAGCCTTGCGCGCTTTCGGCTTCAATTCATCCGTTTCAATGATGTCAGCAGCCGCGGCCAGCATGGGAATATCGCGGGCGCGGGCATAATCGTGCAGAGTTCGCACGGTCGTGTCACCCAGTCCGCGCTTCGGCGTGTTGATGATCCGCTCAAAGGCAAGATCGTCCGCCGGTTGGCACGTCAGGCGGAAATAGGCCATGGCATCGCGAATTTCGAGACGCTCATAGAAGCGGGGACCGCCGATAACCCGGTAATTCAAACCCAGGGTCACGAAGCGATCTTCGAACTCGCGCATCTGGAACGAGGCGCGCACGAGGATCGCCATGTTGTTCAGCTTGTGCTGCTTGCGCTGAAGCTGCTCGATTTCCTCGCCAATCGCCCGTGCTTCTTCTTCCGAATCCCATGCCGCGTGAACGATGACCTTTTCGTCATCGGGATCGGTGCGTTCGGTGAACAGGGTTTTGCCAAGACGGCCCTCATTATGCGCGATCAGGTGACCGGCTGCACCCAAGATATGTTCGGTCGAGCGATAATTACGTTCCAGCCGGATGACTTTGGCGCCGGGAAAATCCTTCTCGAAGCGCAGGATGTTATCCACTTCCGCGCCGCGCCAGCCATAGATAGACTGATCGTCATCCCCCACACAGCACACGTTCTGGGGCACGTCCTTGGGCCTTTGGGCCAGAAGGCGCAGCCACATATATTGGGCGGTGTTTGTGTCCTGATACTCGTCTACCAGAATGTAGCGAAACTTCTGGTGATAATCCTTGAGCAGGTCCGGGTTGCGGCGGAACAGATCGATGGGGTGCAGAAGCAGATCGCCGAAATCGCAGGCGTTCAAGGTCTTCAGACGCGCCTGATAGGCTGCATAAAGCTCGCGGCCCTTGCCATTGCCGAAAGCACGGGCATCGCCCTCCGGTATGTCCTTTGGTGTCAGGCCCTTGTTCTTCCAGCCATCGATCATTCCGGCAAACTGGCGTGCTGGCCAGCGCTTATCGTCCATGCCTTCTGCCTGGATCAATTGCTTGATCAGGCGAATAACATCATCGGTATCGAGGATGGTGAAGTCGCTGCGAAGGCCGACAAGCTCGGCATGGCGGCGCAGAATCTTGACGCCTATCGAGTGGAATGTGCCAAGCCATGGCATGCCTTCCACCGCGCCGCCCACCAGAACGCCAATGCGCTCTTTCATTTCGCGCGCTGCCTTGTTCGTGAAGGTCACCGCCAGAATCTGGCTGGGGAAGGCGCGGCCCGTTGCAAGGATATGTGCTATGCGGGTGGTCAGAACGCGGGTTTTCCCCGTGCCTGCGCCCGCCAGAACCAGAACCGGTCCATCGACAGTCTCGACTGCCTCGCGCTGTTCAGGGTTCAGACCTGAGAGATAATCCGGCGCACGGTTTTGATCGCGCGCGGCCATGGCCCGTGCGGCAATGCCAAGACCACCTGCTGGCGCTTGAGCGGCAGGGGCGGCTGAGTTTTTGCGGCGCGGTGCATTCTCCGGTTCCTCATCGAAGAACGGAATGTCATCGAAACTGTTTGTCATCAGGCCAATCTAATGATTCCGGGTGCAGAAGGCCATAGGTCATGTTCTGGTTTTATTCCAGCTGTCTTCACGCGTGATGATGTGAACAAGAAGGAGGGGATAGCCATCACGCCGCCGTGATTGCGATTCACGTTACAAATTCGCAAGGTTAGCAATCTGTCGTTGTCTGACAATGCGTAAATAAGGATACTGGCGAACTTGCAATATCCCTCAATCGGAGTGTCTGAATGCGCATCTGGAAGCAATTGCTCCTCAGTTTCGTCGTGCTGTTCATAGGTTTATGCTTGTGGGTCTCCCTTAGCCCCGATGCAGCACGCACTCTGGTCAGCATGGGTGCGCCGCAAGCGGCTGTCTCTCTCATTCAGCCGCAGCTTGATGAAGGAACAAAAACCGAGGGTGCAGGGGCTGTAGCCTCCAGCCAGCGTTCCGGCGGACAGGGTGGGCAGCGTGCGACGCTGGTTTCCGTTCGTCCGGTTGAGAATGGCACTGTCAATGATCGGCTGAGCGCTATCGGCAGCGGCGAGGCAATTCAGTCCGTTGTCGTCATGCCGCAGGCAACAGGAACGGTAAACGAGATCCTTGTCAAATCCGGGCAGAAGGTGAAGAAGGGGGATGTGCTGGCCAGGCTCGATGACGATGAACAGCTGATCGAGCGCGATAAGGCGCAGGTCGCATTGCGCAGCGCCGTTGAAAAATCCAGCTCCTACAAGAACCTGCAAAGCGTCGCGCGTCTGGACGTGCTGGATGCGCAAATTGCCGAGGAATCTGCGAAGCTTGCCGTGAGCACGGCGGAACTCAACCTCAAGCGCCGCAATATTGTGGCACCTATTGATGGCATTGCTGGTATCGTTGCGGTGAATGTCGGTGACAATGTCACGACCCAGACGAGCGTTGTGACGCTGGATGATCGTTCGGAAATTTTGGTCGATTTCTATGCCCCGGAACGGTTTGCCACCCTTGTTGAGCCAGGTGCGGAAGTTGAGGCAACCTCGATGAGCCGTCCAGGACAGGTCTTCAAGGGCAAGGTGGATTCTATTGATAACCGGGTGGATGCAGCAAGCCGCACATTCCGCATTCGCGCCCGGATCGACAACCCGACGGATCTTCTTCGGGCGGGCATGTCTTTCCAGGTCTCCATGCGCTTTGCAGGCGATAGCTATCCGGCGGTCGACCCGCTTGCGGTCCAGTGGGATGCGGAAGGCGCCTATGTCTGGCGAATCCGGGAGAACAAGCCGGAGAAGGTGCGCGTGAGCGTGATCCAGCGTAACCCGGATGCGGTTCTCGTTCAGGCAGAGCTTCAAACCGGAGACAAGATTGTGACCGAAGGCTTGCAGCGCGTTCGCGAAGGGCAGGCTGTGCGCATACAAGGTGAGCCGGAGCGCGTAGCGGAGGCTGAAACCCGATGAGCGAGACCGAAAACCACGAGACGCAAGCGCAGAGCGCCAAATCCACCTTCACCGCACTGTTTGTTCGTCGCCCCATTCTGGCGGCGGTCATCAACACGTTGATTGTTGTTGCGGGTCTTGCAGCATTCGTGGGCGTTGAAGTGCGCGAGCTGCCGGATGTCGACCAGCCGGTCATCACCGTCCGCACTGATTATCAGGGTGCATCGCCACAAACGGTTGATCAGGAACTTACTCAGGTCATCGAAGGTGCCGTCGCGCGCGTCAGCGGCCTCAAATCGCTCTCTTCCGAATCGCAATTCGGTGCCAGCCGTGTGACCATGGAATTCAGCGATACAGCTGATCTGGCGGTCGCGGCCAACGATGTGCGCGATGCAATCGGCCGCGTGGCCAACCAGTTGCCGGATAATGCGGACGAGCCGCGCATCGTGAAGGCGGATTCGGACTCGCAGCCGATCATGCGTCTGGCTGTGACATCCTCCAATCTCTCGATGGAAGATCTGACGCTGCTGGTGGACAATGAGATTGTTGACCGTCTGGCCGCCGTGGATGGCGTTGCCGACGTGGAAATGTATGGCGATCAGGAGAAGATCTTTCGGGTCGATCTCAATCAGGCAGCACTTGCCAGCCGTGGCCTGACGGTGGCCGATGTTTCAAACGCACTCGCCAGTGCCGCGTTCGATGTGCCGGCCGGTTCTCTGACCAGCCGCACACAGGATATCGTGGTGCGGGCAACGGCCAATCTGGAAACACCGCAGGATTTCGAGAATGTCCTGATCAAGGACAATATCCGTCTTCGCGATGTTGCAAATGTCAATCTCGGTGCCGATGACGGCACCACCACGCTGCGCTCCAATGGCGTGCAGGGCGTTGGCCTTGGCATTATCCGTCAGGCACAATCCAACACGCTGAATATCTCCAGCGGCGTTGCCGCTGCTGTGGCAGACCTTCAGAAGGCGCTACCGGAAGGTACTCGCATCGTTATCACTTCTGATGATGCCGTTTTCATACGCGGTGCCTTGCATGAGGTGGAACTGGCGCTGGGGCTTTCGGCGCTCATTGTGGTGGTGGTTCTTTATCTCTTCCTGCGCGATTGGCGGGCAACCCTTATTCCAGCACTCACCATGCCGGTGGCGCTGATCGGCACGTTGACGGCGATTTATCTCGTCGGCTTCTCCATCAATATTCTTACCCTTCTGGCTATCGTTTTGGCCACGGGCCTCGTGGTGGATGATGCCATCGTGGTGTTGGAAAACATCGTGCGCCGTCGAACGGAGGGCATGGGGCCACGTGCTGCGGCAATCCTCGGCACGCAGGAGGTTTTCTTTGCCGTGCTGGCCACCACGGCCACGCTTGCAGCAGTTTTCATCCCACTGTCGTTTTTGCCGGGGCAGTTGGGCGGCCTGTTCCGTGAGTTTGGCTTTGTTCTGGCCTTTGCTGTGGCGCTGTCTTCCATTACGGCCCTCACGCTCTGTCCCATGCTGGCTTCGCGCATGCTGACAAAGCCGATGAGTGAGCCCCAAGGCATGTTGCAGAACTTCGGCAATCTGTTTGCCGGCGCTTATGAGCGGATGTTGCGCTTCTCGTTGAATGCGCCGGTTATCGTCATTGCAATTGCGCTGTTTTTCGGCGCTGCAGCCTATGTCGCCTTTGGCCTTGTGAAAAGTGAGCTGACGCCCATGGAGGATCGCTCGCTCGTTTCCATGCGGCTCAACACATCCCAAGGAGTAAGCCTCGAATACACGCAAGACCAGCTTCGCCGGGTGGAGGAGAACCTTCAGCCGTTGGTGGATTCGGGTGAGATCCGCAACATCTTCTCCATTTCCGGCATGGGCAATTCCACCAATAACGGCTTCATGGTCATGACGCTTGCGCCCTGGGATGAGAGAACACGGACGCAGAACGAAATAGTTGCCGATATCAATGCCGCAGCCGCCAAAGTGCCCGCGGTTCGCGGCTTTGCTATCCAATCCAACAGTCTGCGTATTCGCGGTGCGGGCAACGGTCTTCAATTCGCGCTCGTTGGTAACGAGCATACAAAGCTCACCGATGCTGCTATCAAGCTGGTTCAGGCCATGGAAAAGAGCCCGAGCTTCCAAACCCCGCGCCTGGATAATGAGCCGACGCAAGCGCAGCTATCCGTTTCCATCAACCGCGAACGCGCATCCGATCTAGGTATTGATATTACCGGCCTTTCCACCGCCATGCAGGCGCTTTTGGAAGGACGTTCCATCGTAGACGTGTTTGTGGATGGCGAAGCGCTGCCGGTTAAACTCTCGTCCTCAACGCAGCCTATCGATGACCCGACTGATCTCGAAAACATCTTCCTGCGAACAGGCGATGGCAAGATCGTGCCGATGTCGACGGTGGCCACACTGAAGGAAGGAGCCGTTGCGCCGCGCCTGAACCGTGAGCAGCAACTGGCGTCTGTTTCGATTTCTGCAGCCTTGGGTGATGGGGTGGCGCTGGGTGAGGCTTTGAGGCAAGTGCAAGAACTGGCACAGCCTCTGCTGCCACCGGGCTCAAGGTTGATGCCATTGGCGGAAGCCAAGACATTGGGCGAAAATTCGAGCGGCATGGCCATTACCTTCGGTTTTGCCATCGCCATCATTTTCCTCGTGCTGGCAGCCCAGTTCGAAAGCGTTCTCTCTTCGATCATCATCATGACCACGGTGCCGCTAGGTCTTGCCTGTGCCGTATTCGCGCTGGTGCTGACTGGCTCGTCGCTCAACGTCTACAGCCAGATCGGTCTGGTTCTGCTGGTCGGGGTCATGGCGAAGAACGGTATTCTGATCGTGGAGTTTGCCAATCAGTTGCGAGATCAGGGTTACGCGGTGCGCGAGGCCATAGAGAAAGCATGCAAGCTGCGCCTGCGCCCTGTCATGATGACCATGATTGCCACAATCCTTGGCGGTATACCGCTGGTGCTGGCACAAGGGGCCGGTGCCGAGGCTCGTATTGCGCTGGGCTGGGTTATCGTCGGCGGCCTGGGGCTTGCAACGCTGGTGACGCTGTTCATCACGCCGCTTGCTTACCTGCTGCTGGCACGCTTTGCCAAGCCTCATGCCCACGAGGAGCAAAAGCTGCACGAGGAGTTGGTGACTGCGACCAAACCCGCCGCCAATCAGGAGACGAAACCCCTGCTGGCGGCGGAGTGAGGCTCCTCAGCCTTCAGTGATCAGCTTGCGCTTGAAACAACATTCGGGTTGGCCTTCTTGAAATCGAAGGCTTCCTGGTTCTTACGGGCGGCATCAGAGAAGTCCGCGCTGGACTTCAAGGGTTCTATCTCTTCCGGCGTAAATTTCTGGAAGAGCAGAACCTGATAAGTCAGGCGGGTGCCTTCGTTCTTATCTGCCCAGGCAGGCAGGTTGGCATTGCCAGCTTTGTTCTCCCGGTCCCTCTGATCAAGAGCGACGGCCAGTTTCATCATGCCGCCAAGCGGAATAGGAATGCCATTGATAGCAAGGTCGGGCACGAAGTTGGCCGGATGTATGCCGCCGCCTTTGATGCTATTATTGGCAAGTATGCTGTGGCAGCGTGTATAGGGCGATGTCTCCTTGTTTTGCGCTGTACGCTTCTTGTCGAGCTGCACGATGAGTTTGCAATTGGCGACGGCGGATGCCGTTTCGAGCCGTTCATATTCAGCCTTCTTCAGCGCTTCTGGTGAGTTTGGTGCAGGTGCCGTCTGGCAACCAGAGATCATTGCGATCACGCCGAGGGTAGAGCCTAGCTTGATAAAGTTCATCGGGATTCCTAAAGCTTGAAGCTGTTTATTCATTCGGTAAAGGAGGCGCCTAGTTTGAGAACATGCTTTCAAACGGCAAAATCGCTGCTCGTCTCACGAGACATCCGGCCTTCAAAAGCACGCGTTTGCTAGAGCGTTCGGCAAGTCACGGCAATTCAGCTTTGGATTGTATCTTGGTGGAAGGTAAACGAAACATGACGATGTGTCTGGTAGCTCCGATGGACAAGCTCGTCTCTCTCACCTACCAACAGGCTTGAGGATTTGTGCTGATCTTGCCGTGCGGAGGTAGGGAAGAAATATGGTTTTGAGAGATGTGCGTGCGGGCGTTCGAAACGAACAGGCAATCGCGATGGTGATTGAAAGCCTGCGAGCCTCGCTGGGCGAGAAGCTTCAGACGGGGCAGGCATTTCGCGAACAGCATGCGCACACAACCACCTATCTCACCGCGCAATTGCCGGATGCCGTTGTCTTTGCGGAAAATGCCGATGACGTGAAGGCGGTCGTTCGCGCCTGCGCAATGCATGGCGTGCCAGTCATTCCCTTTGGGACGGGATCCTCGCTGGAGGGGCAGGTCAATGCGCCCTCTGGCGGAATTTCCATCGATTTCTCACGTATGGATAAGGTCCTGCGTGTCTCTCCGGAAGATCTGGATGTGACGGTGGAACCGGGCGTGACGCGCGAAGCGCTGAATGTCTATCTGCGTGATACCGGGCTTTTCTTCCCCATCGATCCGGGCGCCAATGCCTCCATTGGCGGCATGACGGCAACGCGTGCTTCCGGCACCAATGCCGTGCGTTATGGCACGATGAAGGACAATGTCCTTGCGTTGACCGTTGTGACTGCGGATGGCGAAGAAGTCGTGACCGGAACGCGGGCGCGAAAATCCTCCGCCGGTTACGACCTCACGCGCCTCTTTGTCGGGTCTGAAGGAACGCTGGGTGTTATCACCTCCATTACACTGAGGCTTCAAGGCATACCTGAAAAGATCAGCGGCGGTGTTTGCTCCTTCCCCACGGTAAAGGCCGCCTGCGATGCGGTGATCATGACGATCCAGATGGGCATACCCGTTGCCCGTATCGAGCTTCTGGATGAAATGCAGATCCGCGCCTGCAATGCCTATTCCGGTCTTTCCTATGCGGAAAGGCCGACGCTCTTTCTCGAGTTCCATGGCACGGAAGAAACCGTGGCCATGCAATCGGAACAGTTTGCCATGATTGCCGAGGAGTGCGGCAGCGATGGCTTTCGCTATACAGTAGACGCGCAGGAGCGGGCAAAGCTTTGGAAGGCGAGGCACGATGCCTATTGGGCATCTCGCGCCCTGCGACCCGAGTTGTCTGCACTTTCCACCGATGTCTGTGTTCCCATTTCCAGGCTGGCAGAATGTGTGGCGGAAACCCATGAGGATATTCTCGCCAATAACTTTCTCGCTCCCATCGTTGGCCATGCAGGTGATGGCAACTTTCACGTTCTGGTGCTGTTCAACGACAAGGATGCAGCCGATATCGAGCGGGTGGAAGCCTTCGTGGAGCGCCTCAATCGCCGCGCTTTGTCCTTCGGCGGCACCTGCACGGGCGAACATGGCATAGGGCAGGGCAAGATGAGCTTTCTGCAAGAGGAGGCCGGTCCGGCGCTCGCGCTCATGCGCTCGATCAAGCAGGCGCTGGATCCCAAAAACATCTTCAACCCCGGCAAGATCCTGCGCAGCATAGATTGATCGGGGAAATGGCCGGAAGCACTTGTGCCGGGTGAGGGGTGATCATAAAAGTTACCCCAAAGTTAAGAGGTAGACGTGCTCGGACGAATCTTTCTGGTCATTGGTGGTTTCGTTGTCGTCGCGCTTTTTGCGGCACTGCTTGCGCCTGTTTTCGTGGATTGGACCAATTTCCGCGTCGGCTTCGAACAGCAGGCCAGCCGAATTCTGGGCAAGAAGGTCACCGTCCATGGCCCGGTGGAAGCTCGCATTCTGCCGTTTCCCTCTGTCACCATGCGCGATGTCCGGGTAGGGCAGGATACGGATGGTTCGCCTCTGGTTCAGGTGGCGCAATTTTCCATGGATATGGAACTGGCACCCTTTCTCTCCGGCGAGGCGCGGGTTTTCGATATGCGGATCGAGAAGCCGAAGGCACGTATCCGGCTGCTGAAGGATGGCAGACTGGACTGGATGCGCGGCAGCCGCCCGGATATTCCGGCGCGTAATGTGGTGCTGGAAGATGTTCACATCACCGATGCGCAAATCGAGTTCATTGACGAGGCTTCGGGTCGCAATCGCTTGCTGACCAATCTGACAGCGGACCTTTCGGCGCATTCGCTGGCGGGCCCTTGGAGAGCGGAAGGAAATGCTACGCTTGATGGTTACGAGGCGCAGTTTACGCTGAACAGCGGCGAGCCGGATTCGCAATCCGGCCAGGTGCCACTGAAGCTTCGCCTGCGCCCGGATATCCAGCCCGTCGAAGTCCAGCTTGATGGTGCCCTTGGTGTGCGTGGTGCGCGGCCGGAGTACAAGGGCGAGTTCAGCCTCTCCTTCCTTGATCAGCCAGCTGCCGGCACTACGAAGCAGGCTGCGCCGCGAACAAAGGGCAAGTTCGAACTCACCAATGATTGTATTCGCATTCCCGAGTACCGGATCGAGGCTGGAGCGATTGATAACCCCTATGTGGTGACGGGCGAGGCAACGCTGGACACGGGAGAGAAGCCTGAGTTTCTCCTGACAGCGGATGGGCAGCAGGTGGATGTTGACAAGCTGGCGGCTGAGCTTGTGCCGCGCGGCAAAACTTCGCGCGATGCCCATTTTTCGGCGCAACGAAGGGTGAATGCCCTGATTGCCATGGCGGCGCGTATTCCCGTCCCACGCGTGCCTGGCAGAGCCACGGTGCACCTGCCTGCCATTGTGACCGAAGGCACGACAATTCGTGATATACGGCTGGATCTTCGCCCGAAAGACGGCGGCTGGACGGTTGAAAATGCCGTCGCGATCCTGCCGGGACGTACGCAGGTGGAGGCAAGCGGGCAGCTGGTTCTTACCGGCGAGCCCTCTTTCACGGGCAAGATGTTGCTGGCTTCGAACCAGCCATCCGGTTTTTCCGACTGGCTGACCGGCAATGTGGATCCCGCCATTCGTCGGCTCAAGGCGGCCGGTTTCTCTGCCGATGTGGCACTGACCCGCCAGAGCCAGAGGTTCGAGCAACTGGAACTGGCGGTTGGCGGCGCCACCCTGAAGGGAAGGCTGGAGCGAAGCTCCGCCACGGATGCCAAGCCTGTTCCGGATCTTGCTCTCGATCTTGCCGGTGATGAGATCGATCTCGATGCCATCCGCGCGCTGGCCTCGCTTCTCACCGGGCAGGATGCCGGACAGCAGGCGCTCGATCATCATTTGACGGCACATCTGAAGGCAGACCGGCTGACGGCTTTCGGCGTTGCGGCCCATGGCGTAGAGGCAGAGCTTGAGCTGGGTGACAGCGGCCTCTCCATAGAAAAGCTGGCGGTTGCGGATCTTGCGGGTGCGCAGCTCAGCGCCCGGGGCAGCGCGGAAGGCTCTCTGCTGAATTACCGCGGCAAAGGCACAATCACCCTCTCCGCAGAGGAGGCAGCACCGTTTCTCACCATGTTGCGGGAGCAGTTGCCCCGCCACCCGGTGCTGGAACGGCTTGCCCGCAATCCGGCAGCTTTCTCCAATACCAACCTGACGGCTGAGCTTACCCTGGGTGATGCAGCTAACCTTGCGATCAGCGGCGTCTCCAACGGCACCCGGATTGAGACCAGCATTCAGGCGCAGAATCTGCTCGATCTGACGCAGGAGACCGAATACCAGTTGATTGCCAAGCTCACGAACCCCCTGTCGGTTCGCCTGCTGGATCAGTTGGGTGTTGAGACGCTTCCCTTCGATGGTGATGCGAACGCCGCGCTCGATGTTACGGCCAAGGGCAATGGCAAGGCCGAGGCAGATATCAGCCTCAATTATCGCACGGATGCAACGGTTGCCTCGGCTTCCGGCAAGGTTTCGCTTGCAGCGGATAAGTTCGGCGATGGATTGCTGAATATTGCCCTGAAGAGCAGCGATATCGAACCCTCTCTTCTTGTCGCCGGTATCAGTATGCCGCAATTCGGCAGCGGCCTGCCAATCGATGCGAGGGTACAGATCTCGCTCGATCCGAATGTTGTGAAGTTTGATCGGATTGAAGGTGCCATAGCGGGCAACGCCGTGTCCGGGGAGCTGGCCTATGACCGGACAATCGATGCGCCAACATGGACGGGCAAGCTCGATCTTGGTGCGTTGGATGAGGAATGGCTTGCGGAGGCGGTGTACGGGCCTCTCTATGATCCGCAAACTGGAGCCTTTTCAGAGCAGCCGTTTTCGCAGCCCGCATTTGGTCGGGCAGATGTAACCCTTGATCTTTCTGCGAAATCTGTGCCGCTCTGGCCTGGTGTCGCGCCGCTCAGCGGCTTCTCGGCCCGCCTGAGCAATCGAAGCAACGGCATTAGTCTGGAAGAGGTAAAGGCAGAGTGGCTGGGCGGAAGCCTCAACGGGCGGCTGGCAATGTCCAGCAGCGAAGGCATTGGCCTCCTCCAGACGCGGCTCAGCTTGCAGGATGCAGATCTCGCGCCCCTGATGTGGGAGCGCGCCGGACACTCCGTGGCGAGCGGCAAGATCGGCTTTGAACTGGCAACAGAGGCGACCGCCAAGACACCGGCTGCCCTGCTGGTCGCGGCAAACGGTTCCGGCACATTGCATTTGCAAGATGTCGTTCTTCCGGGATTGGCGGAGAGCCCGCTGAAGGATCTCCTCGCGCAGGCTGACCGGATCGATGGCGATGTCACTGAGGCAAAGGTCCGTCCTCTCGTTCAGAACAGGATTTTCGCTGGCAAAATGCAGGTGGGGGCGGTTGAACTGCCGTTCACGATGAGTGCGGGACAGGTTCGCTTCCAGAACATTGCGGCGCAAGCCGGTGCAACGCGATTGAGCGGTGATGCGCGCTTCAGCCTTTCGGAGCAGACCGTGGATGCCTCTTTGCTCATGGCCTATGATGCGGGAGAGGATGCCGTCGCTGGTGGTGATGCGGAAGTCGCTCTGCGGTTCCGCGGGGATTGGTCGGAGCCAGAGCAACAGCTGGAACTCGGTGCAATCACCAACTTCCTCTCTTTGCGCGCCTTCGAGCAAGAGCGGCGTCGCGTTGAAACACTACAGGCGAGTGTGCTGGAAAAGCAGCGCCTGCGTCGTGAGGTCTCGCTCTATCAGTCGCTGGATAACGAAAGGCGACTTGCCAAAGAGAAGGCGGAAGCCGAAGCCAGGCGAGTTGAGGAAGAGGCCGCCAGACAGCGTGCCGAGGAGCAACGGCGCGAGCAGCAGAAGCCCGAGGTCTCAACGCCCGGCCTCAGTGTGCCGCCAACCGTTGAGCACTTCAGAATGGAGGAACTTCCGGGCGTGACCGGAAACTGATCAATTCCTCAACGCTGCTTTCAGATCTGTCAGGACATAGAGGCGAAGCGCAGACGAGAGATTGCTGTCTGCCGGGCGGGCGTCGTCAATTTCTGCGATGAGAGAGGCGAGGCTGATCTTACGTCGATCCGCGATCAGGCGTAATTCCGCCCAGAATTCATCTTCCAGCGAAAAGCTGGTTCGGTGTCCGTGCAATGTGGCGGAATGCTTACGGATCACCAAGACGCACCTCGTAGAAAAGCATTGGTCAGGGGGCGATAGCCGGTGCCGGTGAACTGGGCCAAATGAAAAGAGCGGCCAATGCCGCTCAATCCTCTCGTTTGTCGCTCTTTTCCAGCTTGCCTTGATCGAGAGTTTTCTCGGCCTTGCGGTTCAGGGCTGTGGTCAGAGATTTTTCCTGCTTGGTGCGGCCGAAGCTGATGCGATTCTGCTCTGCCTCCCGCTCTTTTTCAGAGCGGGCCTTGGCTTTCCTTGCCATTCGCAGGTTCACCACATCAGCGCACATGCCGACCTCTCGCGCAATCAGTGCTTCTTGCGGAAGGAATCGAGGGATACGACGGAGCCGGAAGCGCCTTCCTTCTTTTCCTCATCCTTGCCTTCTTCGTCAGCCGGCTTGGCAGCGGCATCCACCGGATAGGCAGTGATTTCTGCCGATACTTCTTCCTCTTCGGCCAGGGGCACTTCGAATTCCAGCTCGAAATTGACGGAAGGATCGTAGAAGCCACGAATTGCATTGAACGGAATGTAGAGCCGCTCCGGCGTGTCGGAGAAGGAGAGGCCGACCTCGAAATGCGTATCGGAAACCTTGAGGTCCCAGAACTGGTGCTGAATGACAATCGTCATCTGCTCCGGATATTTGGACTTCAGGTGGGGCGAGATGCGGACGCCCGGTGCGCCGGTGAGAAAGGTGATGAAAAAGTGGTGATCGCCAGGCAGGCGGGCTGTGGAGGCCACCTCGGTCAGAACCTTACGAATAACGCCGCGAAGGGCATCCTGTGCCAGAATGTCGTAACGGATATGATCCTGACCCATCGTTTCTATCTTCCAATCAGTTCGATGTTTTTCTTGCGATTTGTCGACCGTTATATGACACACGCGGTTCCGGCGGAAGCCCCGGCGCGGCGACTCTGACACAAGATAGCGAAAAAGCAGTGAAGCGAGAAGGTGAAGGCTTCTGTTGCCAGGTGCCTTCGGACCCCGCCTCAAGGGGCTAACCAAGAGGACTTAGAGCGGGTTTCCCGCACCGCCATTAGGCAGCGAGAGCGTAACCCTTAGCGTTGTTGTCGTTTGCAACTACACTTGTGACCCGATAACGGCGGTATCATGCCGAGCAAAAGTTCGATCTTTACACCCTTGTCGATCCTATTTCGCCCCCATCAGAAGCAGGCCACACTCTAGGCTGCCCGCCTGTTTCTGGTGGAGGCGCCGGGTACCGCCCCCGGGTCCAATAGGTTTATTTCATCGACCGTTTATTGCCATAGCCGGAGCAAGCCCCGGCAAGGGTGATATAGGTGTTTCGCACGCTGATGAAAAGGGGGGATTGCGCGGTTGCGCACTATCGTCTGGCTGATGCCGTTCTATAATGCCGCCGACGGAATCGACAGGCAGACTGATGAAACAATATCTCGACCTTTTGCGGCACGTGATGGAAACCGGAACCGACCGCGGGGACCGCACCGGCACCGGCACGCGCTCCGTGTTCGGATACCAGATGCGTTTCGATCTGGAGGACGGCTTTCCGGTTCTGACGACGAAGAAGCTTCATCTCAAGTCGATCATTCATGAACTTCTGTGGTTTCTGAAGGGCGACACCAATATTGCCTACCTCAAGGAAAACGGTGTTTCGATCTGGGACGAATGGGCCGATGAGAACGGCAATCTCGGCCCCGTTTACGGCTATCAGTGGCGCTCATGGCCGAAGCCGGATGGCGGAAGCGTCGATCAGATTGTCAATCTCGTTGAAGGTATCAAGCGTAACCCGAATTCGCGGCGCCACATTGTTTCCGCCTGGAACCCGGCGCAGGTGGACGATATGGCCCTGCCGCCCTGCCACTGCCTGTTCCAGTTCTACGTTTCGGGAGACCGGCTGTCCTGTCAGCTCTACCAGCGATCCGCCGATATTTTCCTGGGCGTGCCATTCAATATCGCATCCTACGCGCTGCTGACGATGATGGTCGCGCAGGTCACGGGTTATCGGCCGGGTGAGTTTATCCACACCTTCGGCGACGCGCATATCTACGCGAATCATTTCGAGCAGGCCGAAATCCAGATGCAGCGGACGCCCAAGCCCCTGCCACGCATGGAGATCAATCCCGACGTGACGGATCTGTTCGCGTTCCGCTTCGAGGATTTCCAGCTGGTTGGCTATGAAGCCGATCCGCACATCAAAGCACCGGTTGCGGTGTAAGATGGCAATCAAGCGCTCCGCTCCGGTCGTCCTTGTGGCCGCCGTATCCTCCAATGGCGTGATTGGCCGCGACGGCGATATGCCCTGGCGTCTATCGACGGATTTGAAGCGCTTCAAGGCGCTGACGATGGGGAAGCCTGTCGTGCTGGGTCGCAAGACGTTTGAAAGCTTCGGCGGCAAGCCATTGCCGGGGCGCCCGCACGTGTTGGTAACCCGCAATGCGGAATACGGGCCGGAGGGGGTTGAAACCTCCGCCTCCCTCGAGGCGGCTCTTGAGCGGGCGCAGCAGATTGCCGCTGAAACGCAAGCGCAAGAGGTGGCTGTGATCGGAGGCGGCGAGATCTACCGTCAGGCCATTTCGCTCGCGGATGTGCTCTACATCACGCATGTCGAAGCCGAGATTGCCGACGGCGATACGTTCTTTCCCTCAATCGACGAGGATCAGTTCGAGAGGGTGGAGCAGACCCGGGTTCCGGCCGGGGAAAAGGACAATTTTAACACCGTCTTCACGATTTATCGTCGTCGGCCTGCGGCAAACTGAAACATTTCGTTACCAAACACTCGGAAGTGACGCACGGTGCGTTGAAAGCGGCCGTCTGCGTACCTATAACGGGGCATGACCCGATTGCCGCATTTTCGCCGCGGCTTCTCGAGGGTGGGAGTTACACGAACAAAGAGGTTTTGATGCCTTGGAGCAATCAGAATGGCGGCGGTCCCTGGGGGGGCGGCGGCGGCAATAATCAGGGGCCGTGGGGTCAGGGTCCCAACCGGCCGCGTGGCGGTGGTGGAAATGGCGGCGGTGGCAACGGAGGTCCGCCTGATATCGAGGATATCATCCGCCGCAGTCAGGATCGCCTTCGCAATGTCGTACCCGGTGGGTTTAACGGTGGCGCCTTGGCCATTGTCATCCTCATCATTCTGGCATTCGTCGGCATTCAATCCATTTACACGGTTCAACCGGACGAGCGCGGTGTGGAACTGCGTTTCGGCAAGCCGAAGGAAGAGATTTCCGGTCCGGGCCTGCATTGGCATTTCTGGCCATTGGAAACCGTGGAAATCGTCAAGGTTACGGAGCAGCAGCAAAACATTGGTGGGCGCGGCAATGCGGCATCCACAGAAGGGCTGATGCTTTCCGGCGACCAGAACATCGTTAATGTTCAGTTCTCCGTGCTCTTCACCGTCACCGATCCGCGGGCCTATCTGTTCAATCTGGAAGCGCCGCCCGCAACCCTCCAGCAGGTTGCCGAGAGCGCCATGCGTGAGGTTGTGGGTCGCCGTCCGGCACAGGATGTTTTCCGCGACAATCGTGAAGAGATATCCACGCAGGTGCGCGATATCATCCAGGGCACCATGGATACCTATGGCGCGGGCATTTCCATCAATGCGGTGCCGATCGAAGATGCCGCACCGCCGCGTGAAGTGGCCGATGCCTTCGAGGAAGTGCAGCGTGCCGAGCAGGATGAAGACCGCTTCGTGGAAGAAGCCAACCAGTATGCCAACCAGAAACTCGGTCAGGCCCGCGGTCAGGCGGCTCAGGTTCGTGAAGAGGCTTCTGCCTATAAGGATCGTGTCGTCAACGAGGCCAACGGTGAGGCACAACGCTTCGTATCGATCTATGAGGCCTATCGTGTTGCGCCAGACGTCACACGCGAGCGCATCTTCCTGGAAACTATGGAGAATGTTCTGAAGAACTCTAACAAGATCATTCTGGACGACAAGCAGGGCGTCGTGCCTTACCTGCCGCTGAATGAAGTGCTGCGTCAGAACAACACCGCCAACCAGGGAGGCCGCCAGTGAATTCGAACCGTCTCCCAGCCGTCCTGATCGGGGTCGGCCTAATCCTGTTCCTCGCCTATTCGTCGGTGTTCGTCGTCAATGAGCGCCAGCAGGCGATCGTAGTTCGCTTCGGTCAGATCCAGTCGGTCAAGTCGCAGCCAGGCATCTATCTGAAACTGCCCTTTGCCTTCATGGATGCAGACCGCGTGCAGTATATTGAAAACCGGGCTCTGCGCTTCGATCTGGATAACATCCGTGTCCAGGTGCGGGGTGGCGCCTTCTATGAGGTGGATGCTTTCGTCGTCTATCGCATCCAGGATGCTCGCCGCTTCCGTGAAGCGGTTTCCGGTGATCGCGATTCGGCAGAATCACGCCTTCGCACACGTCTCGATGCTGCTCTGCGCCGCGTCTACGGTCTTCGCAACTTCGGCTCCGCTCTCTCGGACGAGCGTTCGGCCATGATGCAGGAAGTCCGCAGCGATCTGCAAAGCGCTGCGGAAACACTCGGCCTCAACATCACCGATGTTCGTATTCGTAGAACGGATCTGACGCGTGAAGTTTCGCAGCAGACCTATCAGCGCATGAAGGCCGAGCGTCTTGCCGAGGCGGAATTGATCCGTGCCCGTGGTAACGAGCAGGGCCAGCGCCGTCGCGCAATCGCGGATCGTCAGGTGGTTGAGCTTGTGTCTGAAGCGCAGCGCGATTCGGAAATCATCCGAGGTGAGGGCGATGCCGAACGGAACCGCATTTTCGGTGAGGCCTTTGCCCGCGATCCAGGCTTCTTCGAGTTCTACCGCTCCATGCGTGCCTATACGAGCGCGTTGAGCGACAAGAGCACGACCATGGTTTTGAGCCCCGATTCGCAGTTCTTCCGCTACTTCAACCAGAGCGCGGCCCCTGATGGCCAGGCTCCGGCGGCACCTGCCGCATCGGCGGCAACGCCGCCAGCACGGCAGTAAGCACAGAGGCTAAAGAAGGGCGGCCCTTGGGTCGCCCTTTTTCGTGGCGCTGAGACACACCGGTCCCAACTTTAATGTGGGCCTCACGAAAAGATAATTTCCCCGGTCGTTTTTCCGCCTTATCTTTCGGGAAGCGTTGCGCGAAGCACAGTCGTTGCATGATCCGCCTTATCAATCGAGGAAGCCTAATGGCGAAACCCTTCCGAATGTCGTCCCGACACTCTTTGGCAGCCGTTCTGGCGCTCACCACTGCATTGGCTCCGGTCGCTTCGGCTGTGGCGCAGGCACAGCAGCGCCCGGCCATCAATCCGGCAGCTCCTGCGGCTGGTAATGCCCAGCGTCAGCCCGGGCCAGCCTCGGTGGCGGATCTGGCGGAAGGGCTGCTGGATGCCGTGGTCAACATTTCCACTTCGCAGAGCGTCAAGAGCGATGGTGCGGGTCCCGGGCCACAACAGCCCGTCGTGCCCAAGGGCTCTCCCTTTCAGGAGTTCTTCGATGATTTTTTCGATGGTGACGGCGGCAACCAGAGCAATCGAAAGGTCAACTCGCTCGGTTCGGGCTTTGTGATCGATCCAAGCGGCTACGTTGTTACCAACAATCATGTCATCGAAGGCGCCGATGATATCGAAGTCATCTTCCCGAACGGCAACAAGCTGAAGGCCAAGCTGGTCGGAACCGATACCAAAACCGACCTTTCCGTCTTGAAGGTCGAGCCGAAGACGCCGCTGAAGGCGGTCAAATTCGGTGACTCGAAGAAAATGCGTATTGGTGACTGGGTCATGGCCATCGGCAATCCGTTCGGCCTCGGTGGCTCGGTAACGGTTGGCATCATCTCGGCGCGCAATCGCAATATCAACGCCGGACCCTATGACAATTTCATCCAGACCGATGCTGCCATCAACAAAGGCAATTCCGGTGGGCCGCTGTTCAATATGTATGGCGAAGTCATCGGCATCAACACCGCGATCATTTCCCCAAGCGGTGGCTCTATCGGCATCGGCTTTGCGGTGCCAACCGAGCTGGCACAGAATATCGTTCAGCAGCTGATCGAGTTTGGTGAAACCCGGCGCGGCTGGCTGGGTGTGCGCATCCAGCCCGTTACGGACGATGTGGCGGAGAGCCTCGGCCTCAAGGAAGCACGCGGCGCTTTGGTTTCCGGTATTATCAAGGGCGGCCCCGTGGATAACGGGACAATCAAGGCGGGCGATGTGATTGTCACCTTCGATGGCAAGCCGGTTAAGGAAATGCGTGATCTGCCGCTTGCGGTTGCGGAAAGCCCGGTTGGCAAGGAAGTCAATGTCGAGTTGTTGCGCAATGGGAAGCCGCAGACCGTGAAGGTTACGCTGGGCAGGCTGGAAGATGGCGCCGATGCGGAAGACGGCGACGATAACCCGGCTCTCGCGGAAGGCGAGAACAAGCAGGGGGAGAATAAGGATCCCGCCCAGCCGCAGCAGGAAGCAAGCACCACACTTCTTGGCATGACGCTCTCTGAACTGAACGAAGAACGCCACAAGACGTTTGGCATTGCCGACAGCGTCGAAGGCGTGGTGATCACGGCAGTTGAGGCTGGATCCCCAGCCGCCGAAAAAGGCTTGAAGCCGGGTGAAGTCATCGTTGAAGTTGGGCAAAGCTTCACTGCCATGCCGCAGGACGTTGTCAGCCGCATTGACGAGCTGAAGGGCGAGGGCAGGCGAAATGCCCATATGATGGTGGCTGGTTCCGACGGCCAGTTGCGCTTCGTGGCAATTCCGATTGAATAAGAGCTGGACAGGCGCCGTGGCTAGCTGGCTGCGGCGCTGCTGACAATCGCATAAGTCACATGCGGTTTGAGATGCGGGTGCGTGTCAGGCACGCGCGGATGATCAAAATCGAAATCAGGGCAATGTTTCATGCCAATCCGCTTCATGACCGCGATGGAGCGATGATTTTCCGCCACGGCGAAAGATACAATACAGGGCAGGCTGAGACAGTTGAGGCCATAATTCACCAGCGCCTGTGCTGCTTCAGTGATGAAGCCATTGCCCCAGAAGCGGGTTGCGAGCCGCCATCCGATCTCGATTGTTTCGTCAGGAAAGATCCCGCTCAATGACGCAGGTGCCAGGCCGCAAAAGCCCATAGCCTCTCCGGTCTGCTTGTCTTCCACCGCGTAGAAACCAAGGCCATCCTGTTTGATCATAGTGTTGATGCGTTCAAAAAGGGCGTCGGCCTCCGCATGGCTGCGGCGAAACGCAAAAAACTCCATCACTTTCGGATCGGCGTTGATTTCGCGAAACAGGTCGCGATCCCGCTCCAGCCAGTTGCGAAGCCGCAAGCGGTCTGTCTCCAGAACAATGCGAAGTGGTTCTTCGCTCATGGAGTGACGAAATCGGTTTTCCGATATCCCTGAATGTAAAGAAGAGCAGTCAAATCGCCATGATCGATCTTCATTCTGGCCTGTGCAGCAACGATCGGCTTGGCGTGGAGCGCAACACCTGAGCCAGCGAGACCCAGCATGCCAAGGTCATTTGCACCATCGCCCACGGCCATCGCCTCGTCCGGCGTAATGCCCAGTTGGGCGGAAATTTCAGTCAGGGCATCCACCTTCGCCTGCTTGCCGAGAATGGGCTCCTGCACTTCGCCGGTCAGCACTCCGTCTTTTTCGAGGAGAATGTTGGCGCGATCTTCGTGGAAGCCAAGCATGGCTGCGACACGGTTGGTGAACACGGTGAAGCCGCCGGAAACCAGCGCAGTGTGAAAGCCTTTGGCCCGCATGGTGGCAATCAGTTGCGGCCCGCCGGACATCAGCGTGATCCGCTTTGCCATCACCTCATCTACCACAGAAATGGGCAGGCCCTTCAACAGCGCCACGCGTTCACGAAGAGCAGGTTCGAAAGCGATCTCGCCATCCATCGCCCGCGCCGTGATGGCAGCCACCTTGTCTTTCAGACCCACCACATCGGCCAGTTCGTCAATACATTCCTGCTCGATCATGGTGGAATCCATGTCTGCGATCAGAAGCTTCTTGCGGCGGGTTTCGACATTCTGAACCACGACATCGACCGGGTGGCCGGCCAGAGCACTGCGCAGCCTTTGTTCGCTTTCTGCGGCATCTACATCGTTTCTCAGCGCCACATCGCAGGCAATCCCGTCTGCCAGCCAATAAAGACCGCTTGCATTGGCGGCTTCTGCGGCAAGTTCTCCCAGCCTCGAATTAAGAACAGGATTTGACGGATGGGCGATGAGCGTGGCAACGAGAGCCATGATGACTAACCTTCGGCAAGAATTCCAAGCCATCCTGATAACCGGGCCAACGGCGGGCGGCAAGTCGGCGCTTGCGTTGGAACTGGCACGTCGGCATGGCGGGGTGGTGATCAATACCGATAGCATGCAGGTCTACGACACGCTCCGCGTGCTGACAGCGCGGCCCTCTGTCGAGGAAATGGAAGGCATCGAGCACTGTCTGTATGGCCATGTGCCGGCAAGGACGAGCTATTCCACCGGCGACTGGTTGCGGGATGTGCAGAGCGTGTTGCCCAGGCTGCGCGATCAGGGGCGAATGCCTGTCTTCGTGGGCGGCACGGGCCTTTACTTCAAAGCGTTGACGGGCGGTCTGTCGGATATGCCAGCGATCCCCGCAGAGGTCCGAGAGATCTATCGTCAGCGGTTGATCGATGAGGGGCCGCAGTCCCTCCATGCAGAATTACAAAAGCGTGATCCAGCCATGGCGGAAAGGCTGCAAGTCTCCGATGGTCAGCGCATCGTTCGCGCGCTGGAGGTCATGGCAGCCACAGGGTCCTCAATCGCTGATTTTCAGAACAGGGCAGGCCCGGTGATTATTGATCCGGCCGTGGCTCGAAAGCTCGTTGTTCTGCCGGAACGGCCAGTGCTGCACGAACGAATCAACCGCCGCTTCGAGATCATGATGCAGAATGGAGCGGTGGAAGAGGTTCAGGCTCTTCTCGCGCAAAAACCGCCGCAGGATGCAACGGTGCTGCGCGCTATCGGGGTTGCGGAAATTTCTGCCATGCTCAAGGGCGAGATGTCCCGCGCGGAGGTGATCGAGCGTGCCTCTGCGCTCACCCGCCAGTATGCGAAACGGCAGATGACCTGGTTTCGCAACCAGATGGATGAAAGCTGGGAGCGGTTCGATCCCTACGCAGGTCAGTCCTTGTCGTAGAGGCTGCTCAGCGGCCGCTTGAGCAGAGAATCGCGCGCAGACGAGCCTTCTCTGCGCAATAGCGTGTTGCGCACGGCCTGCACGTCCTCGTCATTGCCATAGGGTGCGCGCGTGGCAGCGGGTGGCGTCTGCTCCGGCAGTGGCTCCCGTCTGTAAATGCGTGCGTCGTTTGTGAATGCAGCATTGTCCATGGGAGCGGCAGAGGGGCGTGCGCCGGGGAGCATATCCGGGCGGTAAGGTTCCAGTTTCTGTTCGGACGCGGGAGGCTGATACGTGCGCCGGTCGCTGGCGCGCAACTCCCGTTCCCAGTTTGCGATTTCAGGCTCCGAGGCCGGTGCCTCCATCCGGCCCGTATCGCGGAGCTGGTCTGCACTGGAAATGCTTTTCTGGAAGGCGGAAATATCCGGACCGGCAATGGCCCGCATACGGGTGACGATGGTGCGAAGATCCACATTATCCGGCGTAATTTCGCTGCCCTTGTCGGATACACCATGGGCTTTGGGCAGCATATCTTCGCTCAGGCGCGTGAAGCGCATGCGCATCGGCACGGTGATCGCTTCCCCGAAGGCAATGGCTTCGCCATTGCCGATGGATGAAATGAAGCTCGTATTCGACACCGATGAGTTTGGAATGGCCGAACGGATGATGTCCTGGTCGCGGTCGTTCGCAAGGCGCATGGCGAAAATCGTGGAGCATTGCGAAAGGATTGTCTGATCCAGCTCGCCAGGACGCTGGGTAATGACCCCCAGTGAGACCCCGTATTTTCTGCCTTCCTTGGCAATGCGGGCAATGGCTTGCCGCGTGGGAAAGAAACCAAGTTCGCGGTCTGCCGGCACATAGCGGTGGGCTTCCTCGCAAACAACCAGCATATGGATCGCGCCCTCGCTCCAGAGCGCCAGTTCAAAGGCCATGCGGCAGAGAATCGATGCAACGGAATTGACGACCTCTGACGGAATACCCGCCAGCTGAAAGGTGGAGATTGGCCGATCGTCGCCCGGAATGCGGAAAATGTGGGCAATGGTCTCCATGATCGTGTCGTTGATCGTGTTGTTGGAGAACATGAAGTGGTAGCGCGGATCATTGATCGCCGCCATGATGCGCACCTTCACCGAGCGCAGCGCCGGCTTTTCGCTACGGCCCTCAAGGCGCCCGATGCGCTCGTCGATCAGCGCCAGAAGGTCTGCTATCCGGTATGGCACCGGTGTGTCTGCCGTAACGGAGCTCTTCTCCGTCTGGCGCCGCATCAGCGAGGAGTCGCTGCCACGAAAGGCGCGCTTGGCATCCGGGATCAGGTCGCGGAGAATATCGAGCTCTTCCGGAACAGGCGGCCTGCCACGGAAGATGATTTCCGCAAATTCATCCAGACGCATCAACCAGAATGGCAGATCGAGATTATCGGTATCGATGACAACGGCATGATGGGGGAACGCCGCCGCGAATTCGTTGTGCGGGTCGAGGATCAGAACGCGCAGCTTCGGGTCTGTCTCGATTGCCTTATGCAGAAGAAGCGAGACGGCGGTGGACTTGCCGACGCCCGTGGAGCCGACAATCGCAAAATGCTTGGAAAGCATCGACGGAATATGGATGGCCGCATCAATCGTTTCGTCCTGCGTCAGCTTGCCAACGACACAGGTGTCGGCCTTTCCGGTATCGTAGATTCGCACGAGATCGGCGGAGCGGATGCGGTGGGCAATCGCGCCGAGATAGGGGTAGGTGCTGATGCCGCCAGTAAACTCCTCGCGCCCATCCTCTGCAACGCGCACTTCACCGAGAAGCTCTACCTCGATATGAAATTCATTGTCTCGATTGTCGCCCCAGGTGTTGCCTGCGATGGCCATAGAGCAGGTGAGGGCTACAACGCGGTTTTTGCCCACGCTGATCGAGATCAGCCGCCCGACAGACCACAGCTCGGAAATTTCCGTAGATCCACGCTCGGCAATGGCCGCAATCGTTGCGCGCGAACCGCTGCAAGCAACCACACGCCCAAGCAGACGGTTGCCCGGATGCAGGCCATCTCGCCGATCCTGCTCGCCGGCGGAAGCGGATAAATGGAGGTCATGGTTACGCAATGAGTGGGTTCCTGCTGCGGGCTTTGGGCCACCAAAATGATTGTTAGATCACAGGTTTAGGTGGATGACCTAGGACCATAGAGAGGGGGCCTTAACAACTCCTTTCCGAGTGAGGATCACACGGTCCGTTTTCGGACGCCTAAAGCTTCGGATACGCTTTGGAATTGACTGAGAAATGGCTTTGATCATAGCAATTGTATCCAAATCTTGCGCAATTGCATTGACGTTGCGAAATTTTCTGGCTAACAGTTCCGGTCATGATCGTATCGAAAGCACTTATCGTGGTGGGAAGGCGCATGGGCAGGGTGGTGTAACCATCCGGCGAAAGCTCCCATGCGCTACCGAAGGCTCCTCAAGGGGCCTTTTTTTATGCCTTCAATCAGGCCCTGCGGCCGCTTCGGAAACAGCAGAAACGGAATTGAACATGACGGGTACAGAGAATCGGATGACAGGGGCGGAGATCGTTCTGAAGGCCCTGAAAGACAATGGTGTAGAGCACATCTTCGGCTATCCCGGCGGTGCGGTGCTTCCCATTTACGACGAGATCTTTCAGCAGGACGATATACAGCACATCCTCGTTCGTCATGAACAAGGTGCAGGTCATGCGGCAGAAGGATATGCGCGTTCCACGGGGAAGGTCGGCGTCATGCTGGTCACCTCCGGGCCCGGCGCGACCAATGCGGTTACGCCTCTGCAGGATGCGTTGATGGATTCCATCCCGCTGGTTTGCCTGACCGGGCAGGTGCCCACGACGCTCATCGGCTCCGATGCGTTCCAGGAGTGTGATACCGTCGGCATCACGCGCCCCTGCACGAAGCACAACTGGCTCGTGAAGGATGTGAATGAACTGGCGGGCGTCATCCACGAGGCGTTCCGCATTGCCCAATCGGGTCGTCCCGGTCCGGTTGTTGTCGATATTCCGAAGGACATCCAGTTCGCCACCGGCACCTATACGCCGAAGACGGATTATGTTGCGCAGAAGAGCTATCAGCCGAAGACGGATGGCGATCTGAACGCCGTTCGCGCTGCCATTGAACTGATGGCAACAGCGCGCCGTCCGGTTTTCTACACAGGCGGCGGTGTCATCAATTCCGGTCCTGAGGCAACCCGCTTCCTGCGCGAGCTGGTGGAGCTGACGGGCTTTCCAATCACCTCCACGCTGATGGGCCTGGGTGCTTATCCCGCGTCGGGTCCCAACTGGCTGGGCATGCTGGGCATGCACGGTTCCTATGAAGCCAATATGACGATGCATGATTGCGATGTCATGGTTTGCATCGGCGCGCGTTTCGACGATCGCATCACCGGTCGCCTGAATGCGTTTTCACCGAATTCGCGCAAGATCCATATCGATATCGATCCGTCCTCCATCAACAAGAACGTGCGCGTTGATATTCCGATTGTCGGCGATGTCGGCCGCGTTCTGGAAGATATGGTTCGCCTGTGGCGGGCGCAGCCGAAGAAGCCTGAAAAGGCTCAGACGGCAGAATGGTGGGAGCAGATCACCCGTTGGCGCGCCCGCAATTCCTTCGCTTACAAGAATTCCAGCGATGTCATCATGCCGCAATATGCCATTCAGCGGCTTTACGAGGCATCCAAGGGGCGCGAAACCTACGTGACAACGGAAGTGGGCCAGCACCAGATGTGGGCGGCGCAGTTTTTCGGCTTCGAGGCGCCCAACCGTTGGCTCACCTCCGGCGGTCTTGGCACGATGGGCTACGGTCTGCCTGCGGCTATCGGCGTGCAGGTTGCTCACCCGGAAGCGCTTGTCATCGATATTGCGGGCGATGCCTCCATTCAGATGTGCATCCAGGAAATGTCCTGCGCCATCCAGTACAATCTGCCGGTCAAGATCTTCATTCTGAACAACCAGTATATGGGCATGGTTCGCCAGTGGCAGCAATTGCTGCACGGCAATCGCCTGTCCAACTCCTATACGGAAGCCATGCCGGACTTCGTGAAGCTTGCCGAAGCCTATGGCGCTGTTGGCATGGCCTGCGATAACCCGGCAGAACTGGATGACAAGATTGCCGAAATGATTGCGGTCAATCGCCCGGTTATCTTCGATTGCCGCGTTGCCAATCTGGCCAACTGCTTCCCGATGATCCCCTCTGGCAAGGCACATAACGAAATGCTGCTGCCGGATGAGGCAACCGACGAAGCCGTTGCAACCGCTATTGACGCGAAGGGGCGGCAGCTCGTTTAAGGGCTGCCAGGACAGGATCAGGAACAATTTCCATGAATGCACATCTTCAACCCACCGGTTCCGCCTACTTCATCCAGCAGGAAACCGCCAAGGAAGAGCGTCACACGCTTTCGGTTCTCGTTAGCAACGAGCCTGGCGTTCTGGCCCGCGTCATCGGGCTTTTTTCCGGTCGTGGCTACAATATCGAAAGCCTGACCGTTTCGGAGACGGAGCATGAAGCGCATCTGTCCCGCATCACAATCGTGACCAGCGGTACGGCAGGCGTGCTGGAACAGATCAAGTCGCAGCTCGATCGTATCGTGCCGGTTCATCGCGTTGTCGATCTGACTGTCCGCGCCAGACAGCTTGGGCAGGAGCGTCCCATCGAGCGTGAGGTCGCGCTGGTCAAGGTCCAGGGTGATGGAGAGCAGCGGGCCGAAACGCTTCGCTTGGCCGATGCATTTCATGCCAAGGTCGTGGATGCGACGGTCAGCCACTTCATTTTCGAAATCACCGGGAAGTCTTCGAAGATCGATCAGTTCGTGGCGATCATGAAGCCGCTGGGTCTCATCGAAGTGTGCCGAACAGGTATTGCTGCGATGAACCGCGGTGCGCAGGGCATGTAACGCCCGCTGAGTCGCCCGCTCTTTATAGCCCCGGCCCCTTGGTCGGGGCTTTTTTGTCTTCGGGGATATTTTTTTCTGGCAGGCCTGCGTGCAGATGCTGCAGATGATTTTCAGCAGAATTGCTCGGGCAAATATTTGAAAACATGGCACTTCGTGCGGCCCCGCTTTCGGTCAAGTGTCCAGCGAGGTCTCGGTACAGTTTTCTTGCGAAGCGCTAATGCTCGCAATCGTTTACTGTTGTTTAGTTAAAATCCACCACAAATTATCACAACAGAACCGGGAACAGTTCGCCGCAGCCACGTGCTGCGGAGACCCGCGCATCTGCCGCTCCTCTCGTCGTGAGGACCTTCTGTTGATGATGCTTTGCCTGGATCGGACCGTTCAATGAAATTCCTGAATAACATCAAGATTAAGACGAAAATCCAGATGCTTATCGTGCCCATGGCGCTTATGGGCGCAGGTGCGGTGGGATACATATCGATGCAATACAAGGATTCTGTCACGAAGTACTATTCGTTCGTGACAGAGGACAGCGTTGCCGCCAGTGAACTGTTTCGCGCAACCACTAATGTCATCAATGCGCCTTACTCAGTCTACCAGATGTTGCACGCGGACGGCTCTGTCGATAGTGCAGCGGTGAAGAAGAGCTATGATGACGCGAAAAGCACTCTGGTGACACGCATGGACAAGGCCGCAAAGCTGACTCCAGAAATCGCCTCCGAACTCACAGCCTTCAAAACTCGCGCCATCGAGATCTTCGCTCTTTCTGACCAGGCCGTTGCCGCCATTGCTGATGGAAACAAGGATAAGGCAACCAAGCTGCTGGCACAGGCGGATAATTTGGCCAACCGCTGGCGTGAAGATATGCGTGGTTTCAATAATAAGAAGGTCGCTGATTTGGCTCAGGAGGGTGGGAGCCTGAATGACGGTGCGATGTCCACCATCACAAGCACCTTGGTGGGAGTGTCTGCTCTTTTCATCGGCTTTATTGCACTGGCGAGCTTCCTCTCCGGCCGCGGCATTACTCAGCCTCTTGAGAGATTGCGTGAGCGGATGACGGCGCTTGCGGGCGGAAAAACCGAGGAGGAGGTGCCGGGCCTTGATCGTGGTGATGAGGTCGGTCAGATGGCTCAGGCGGTTGGTGTGTTCCGGGATAATGCCCTTGCTCAGGCGCGTCTTGAAGCGGATGCGGCTGCGTCCCGCTCGATGACCGAAAATGAGCGGCGGGCCAATGAAGAGCAGCGCGCACGCAATGCGGCAGAGGTTCAGTTCGCAGTCGATAATCTGGCAAACGCTCTTCAGCGTCTCTCCGATGGCGATGTCGCCTTCCGCATCGACCAGCCATTTGCTGGCCAGCTGGATGTGGTTCGTGGAAATTATAATGCGTCCGCGCAAAAGCTTCAGGATGCGCTGGTGCGTGTCGCGCAGAATGCGCGTGCAATCGATGCTGGCGCCAATGAAATTCGCGGTGCAGCCGATGATCTTGCAAAGCGCACGGAACAGCAGGCGGCCTCGGTAGAAGAAACTGCGGCGGCATTGGAACAAATCACGACAGCGGTGAAGGATTCAACCTCACGTGCACAGGAAGCTGGTGCGCTGGTGAGCCGCACAAAGGATGAGGCAGAGCGTTCTGGTGAAGTTGTTCGCCGTGCCGTTGTGGCCATGGAGCAGATCGAGAAGTCTTCGAGCGAAATCTCCAACATTATCAGCGTGATCGACGAGATTGCCTTCCAGACCAATCTTCTGGCACTGAATGCGGGTGTTGAAGCGGCGCGCGCCGGTGAGGCAGGCAAGGGCTTTGCCGTTGTCGCACAGGAAGTGCGTGAACTGGCGCAGCGCTCTGCCAGTGCCGCGAAGGACATCAAGACACTCATCAATGCATCCAATGAGCATGTTGAATCCGGTGTCAGCCTGGTGGGGCAGACTGGGGAAGCCCTGACCAAGATCGCTTCCGAGGTTCTCGAAATCAACCGTCACGTGACGGCGATTGTCGAAGCCGCCCATGAGCAGTCTTCCGGCCTGCAGCAGATCAATACCTCGGTCAACCACATGGACCAGGACACGCAGAAGAATGCTGCCATGGTGGAGGAAAGCAATGCGGCCAGCCATGCGCTGGCAAAGGAATCCGCCTCGCTCGCACAGCTCCTGTCCCAGTTCAACCTCGGCACGGGTCAGACTTCGGCAGCATCCGCGCCTGCACCAGCACCCCGCAGCGTTCGTGAAACGGAGCGCCCGGCAGTCTCACCAGCGCGCAAGCTTGGCAACCGGGTGGCGGCTGCCTTCTCTGGCAATGCTGCTCTGGCGACCTCCAAGGAAAACTGGGAAGAGTTTTGAGCCCAAGGCGCATGAGCGCCTTGCCATAGCCTGAACGAGTATTTGAGGCGTCGCGCGAAGGTGCGGCGCCTCAAATGGTTTCAAGCGGTACCTTGCGGGATGGCGGTGTGAAGGCACGGTCGAATTCCGCCCAATCCTCATCCGTGATGTCGAGGTCCAGTGTCGCCAGAAGTTCGGCCACGCGTTCCGGCTTTGCCGTCTTGGGAATGGCCAGAACGTTATCGCGCTCCAGCACGAAAGCGAGCGCCACCTGCGCCGGGCTTGCCTGATAGGCTTTGGCGAGACGAATGACCTCGGGATGCCTCAACAATTCTCCCTGACCCAGCGGCGAATAGGCCATCAGCGGCATGGCATGCTGTTGATGCCAGGGAAGAAGATCGAATTCGATGCCGCGGCGATCTGCATTGTAGAGCACCTGGTTGGCCGCGCAGTTTTCGCCGCCCGGAATGGCCAGCAGCTCCTGCATGTCTTCCACATCGAAATTCGAGACACCCCAGGATTTGATGAGGCCGCGCTCGCGCAGTGTCTCCATGCCCGCTACGGTTTCCTCCAGCGCAATGTCACCGCGCCAATGAAGGAGGTAGAGATCGATCTGTTCGGTTCCCAGTCGCGTCAGGCTGCGTTCGCAAGCCTGTTGAACGCCACTCACGCTGGCATTCCACGGATAGACCTTGCTGACGAGAAACACCTCGTCACGGCGCCCCTCAATGGCGGCTCCAACGATTTTCTCGGATGCGCCATCTGCATACATTTCGGCTGTATCCACCACGCGGATACCGAGATCGATGGCTGCCTGGATGCTGCGGATCTCGTTTGCCACATTGGCGGCATCCTCGCCCATTTTCCACGTGCCAATGCCGATGGCAGGTACGGTGATGCCGGAAGCGAAGGTCACGGTAGGAATATCATCGCGCATGGGAAGGTCCACTCGTTGTCGTGTCTGATCTGGACGCTAACCTTTGCTCACCAATCATCAAATTCAAGAACAAAACCATCAAAACCCGCGATTGGCAGAAAGATCAGTTGTCGCTTAGATTGAGCCTACAGACACACCGAAAGGAACTGCCGGTGACAATGCATGACCACGATCATCATCATGACCATGATGATCATGAACACCATCACCACGATAACCGCTATTCCAATATGGAGGCCCGGGTGCGGGCGCTGGAAACGGTGTTGAGCGAAAAAGGGCTGATCGATCCGGCGGCGCTCGATGCCATCGTGGAAACCTACGAGACCAAGGTTGGTCCTCGCAACGGGGCAAGGGTGGTTGCAAAGGCCTGGGCCGATCCGGCTTTCGCGGAATGGCTCCGGCGTGATGCGACTGCTGCGATTGCAAGCCTGGGCTTTACCGGCAGGCAGGGCGAACACATGCGCGCGGTGTTCAATACGCCCGACACTCACAACATGGTCGTCTGCACCCTCTGTTCCTGTTATCCATGGTCCGTTCTGGGCCTGCCTCCCGTTTGGTACAAGGCGCCGGCCTATCGCTCCCGTGCGGTGATCGATCCGCGAAGCGTGCTGGCTGAGTTTGGGGTCGCACTGCCTGAGACGATGAAGATCCGGGTCTGGGATTCCACGGCGGAGCTGCGCTATCTGGTGGTGCCGCAACGCCCCGACGGAACGGATAACTGGACACAAGAGCAGCTGGCTGAACTGGTAACGCGAGACAGCATGATCGGCACGGCACTGGCACATGCAGCGCATGGTGCAGCAGATGGCGGTACACAGTGAACGGGCCGCACGATCTCGGCGGGCAGATGGGGTTCGGTGCTGTCGCACCGGAAGTCGACGAACCCTTCTTTCATTCGGAATGGGAAAAGCGGGCTTTGGCGATCACGCTGTCCTGCGGTGCTTTCGGAGCCTGGTCGATTGACGAAAGCCGACATGCGCGTGAGTGCATTCCGCCGGCGGCTTATCTCTCCGCATCCTATTACGAAATCTGGATCCGGGCGCTGGAAGTGCTGCTGGAGAGGCACGGTTTCGTCACCGCAGACGAGATTGACCTCGGCCATCGGAAGACCGCGGGTGCAGAGCCGAAGCGTGTGCTGAAGGCCGATATGGTCGCCGCTGTTCTTGCCAAGGGCGGTCCGTGCGACAGGCCGCTATCCGATCCACCCCGTTTTGTTGCGGGGCAGAAAGTGCGTCTGTTGAATATCCACCCGACCGGGCATACGCGGCTGCCCCGTTATGCAAGAGGCAGGATCGGCACCATCGAGACCATTCAGGGCTCTTTTGTCTTCGCCGATGATAATGCCCATGGGCGCGGTGAGAACCCGCAATGGGTCTATACGGTCGTGTTTGATGGAGCGGAGGTCTGGGGACAGGGCAGCGATCCGACGCTTACCGTTTCCATCGATGCCTGGGAGAGCTATCTTGAGCCAGTGTGACGCAGCAAGCCCTCTTGGAAACGCGCCCGGCCTGCCGCGCAGCGCGGAGGGAGATCCGGTTTTTGCCGAGCCCTGGCAGGCGCAGGCATTCGCGCTGACCGTTCATCTGCATGAGCGCGGCGTGTTTACCTGGGCGGAATGGGCGCAAGCGCTCTCTGCCGAAGTGCATGGGCCGGGTCGCGCCGCCGATGGATCCGATTATTTCGAGGCTTGGCTCGCAGCCCTCACGGCGCTTCTCGTGCACAAGGGCGTGGCGGATCACGCATCGATCCTCAACCTGCAGGAAAGCTGGCAACGCGCGGCGCAAGCCACTCCGCACGGGCAGTCAATCGAACTGTCAAACGATCCGGCGAGATCGTAAAGTTCTGCATTTCGCATCGTTTCAGGTTGCTATTCTGTTCCGAATCCCGGAAAGAGGGGCATGCAGTTCGCACCCCAGCAGGATGAGGCGCTCAAGGCCGTCTCGACATGGTTGAAGGAAGGCCGTAGCCAGGTCTTTCGGCTGTTCGGCTATGCCGGAACAGGCAAGACGACGCTTGCTCGCTATTTCGCCGAAAACGTGGATGGCGATGTGCTCTTCGCTGCCTTCACCGGCAAGGCGGCGCAGGTGCTGCGCTCGCGCGGAGCCTCCAATGCCAAAACCATCCACTCGCTGATCTATCGCCCGCGTGGCGAGGAGCAGGTTGAGGATGAGGAAACGGGCAAGACATCCGTTGCGCCCATGTTCTCGATCAATCGTCAAAGCCCTGTCGCCAAGGCCGCGCTGATCGTGATTGACGAATGCTCAATGGTGGATGAACAGCTCGGCCGCGATCTCATGAGCTTCGGCACGCCCATTCTTGTGCTCGGTGATCCCGGCCAGCTCCCGCCTGTTTCCGGCGGAGGGTTCTTTACGGAGCAGGAGCCTGATTACCTGTTGACGGAAATTCATAGGCAGGCGCGGGACAACCCGATCATACAGCTTGCCATGCAGGTGCGCGAGGGCAAGGAAGTTCCTTACGGCGATTACGGAACGGCGCAGGTGATTTCCCGCAACGAGGTCAACCAGACGCTGGTGCTGGAGGCAGATCAGGTTCTTGTGGGTACGAACAAGACACGCCGACGCTACAATCAGCGGCTCAGGGAATTGAAAGGGTTCAGCCAGGCTTACCCACAATCGGGTGACAAGCTTGTCTGCCTGCGAAACGATCCGGCGAAGGGTTTGCTCAACGGCTCGCTGTGGCAGGTGATGAGCTCTTCCCGCGAGACGGTGAAGCCCGGTATCAACCTGATGATCCGGCCCGAAGACGACGATATGGATCGCGGTGCTGCCAAGATCAAACTTCTCAAGCAGAGTTTTGAGGAGGAGGGAGAAATCCCCTGGTCCACGCGCAAGCGCTATGATGAATTCGATTTCGGCTATGCCCTGACGGTTCATAAGGCGCAGGGTTCGCAATGGAACAACGTTGTGCTGTTTGACGAAAGCTGGGCGTTTCGCGATACCCGTGAACGCTGGCTTTACACCGCCATTACCCGTGCAGCCCAGACGCTGACGATTGTCCGGTAATCTAGGCCACGTCCAGCAAAAGTGGGTTAGCGGTTTTGCGTCCGGACTGCGTAAAAACAAAGACATAGAGTATTTCGGGTGACCTCCGCTTTCACCGGAAATGCTCTGTATCTTGCGCTGTCAGCTCGGCAATATTCCCAGAATATGGGCTTTGGCAGCGGCCTGATAGCGATTGGCGACGCCAAGTTTCTTGATCAGCCTGTCTTCAAGGTCCAGCAGTTCGTCGGAAGACAGGCCGAGCGCCTTGGCAAGCTCTGCGCCTTTCAACCCATCGGTCATCAGAAGCAGGCACTGCCGTTCTATATCGATCAGCACCGGCAGGGTTTCCGGGCTGTGCGCGGGATGGCGCGTCGGACCATTGGCGAGCAGCCGAATCTGCTGAACCTGTCGATGGATCGTCGACATATCTGCCGTCAGTTCACGCTTTCTCGTTTCCAGCGCCGTGCGAAAGAGCATATCTGCTTCTTCCTGTGAGCTTGCCTCGCCAAGCTGCTGCATCAATTCCTGAATTGCCACCAGCGAGATTCCGATTTCCCGGCAGGCGCATATGACTTCCATGCGCCGTATATCATCGCTGCCATAGACCCGCATTGCGCCGAGGCGCTGGGGAAAAATCAGGCCCTTTTCCTCGTAAAAATGAAGTGTGCGGTGCGTAACCCCAAAAAGGTCTGCCATGTCTGCAATGGCAAGAGGTGCTTGCATGGCAATGGCGGCATCTGAAACTCGCGGCAGAAACGAGCCTACGCCCGACGTTGCCGTAGCATTGTTTCGAGTATTGCAGAAAACGTCCGTCTGCATCAATTCAGCCTCCTCAGGCGAAAGGCCGATCAAAAAGCAATACAGGACCGGCGTTAGTGCTCCTCCACAACTTACGCGTCACTATATACGTAGATTGATCTTTATAAATCTATGAGGAAGATGCTAGTGCAATTCTACTATCACGAGAAATGATAGCGCCCTGAGCCGAATACCCCTTTATTTTCAGGGGGTTTTCTGCGCTGTCGCGCTATTCTCGCAAAAAATCGACCCGTTTCAGGTGTGAAGGAATCACTTCGACAGACGATGCGCCCCTTCGCGCCGCCGGGGCCGCCGCCGAGGTGCGAGCGCCGCAATCTGTATTGTCCAAGCGCTTGGAACTCGGTATTAAACCCATCGATCTAGCGCCTGTGCTCGCAAGTCATTCCGTTCGACGCGCGATTTCAACACCATCACCCAGGTCCTCATCCGCAACAGGTTTAGCAATATCAGAGGAAATCGCCATGCCCGCCAAGCTTTCCGTCAACCTCAATGCAATTGCAATGCTGCGTAACCGCCGGGATCTTCCTTGGCCAAGCGTTGCCGGTATCGGACGGATTGCCCTGCAGGCAGGGGCGTATGGTTTGACGGTTCATCCCAGGCCCGATCAACGGCATATCCGGTTCAGCGATCTGCCCGTGCTGCGTGCTCTGATCGACGATGAGTTTCCTTCTGCCGAATTCAATATTGAAGGGTATCCAAGCGAAGATTTTCTTCTTCTCTGCGAAGAGACGCAGCCTGAACAGGTAACGCTCGTCCCGGATGATCCGCTGCAGGCAACCTCCGACCATGGATGGGATTTTCGGGTGCATGGCGCGATGCTGCACACGGTTGTCTCGCGTCTTAAGAAGGGCGGCATGCGCGTTTCGCTGTTCGCGGATGGCGATGGGGACGTGGAGGCGGTGAAGCTCGCAAAACAGACCGGTGCCGATCGTATCGAACTATATACCGGACCCTATGGCGGTTGTTTCGATGATCCGGCCAAAGGTGAAAAACTGCTTGAGCTGCTTGGGAAGACGGCGGATGCAGCGATTGCTGAAGGTCTCGGCGTCAACGCTGGCCATGATCTGACGGTGGCAAATCTTCCGGCTCTCGCCAGGCGTATTCCGCAGCTTGCCGAGGTCTCCATCGGCCACGGGTTGACGGCTGACGCGCTGGAATACGGTATGGCAGAGACTGTGCGCCGCTTTCGCCGCGCTTGCGGAGAAGCAATCTAATATAAATGACCGCCGGCAGTTGGGCTGCTGCCGACGGTCGGCCATCCGGCTGAGCGGGAAGGTCAGCCAAGAAGGTCTTTGTGAGCCTTGAAGAATTCGGCGGCGCCTTGCGGTCTGCGACCTGTCAGATCCTCGAAATCGTGTGTCACCACATTGAAGTTGCCTGCGCGCGTGTTCGCATCGGCTGAAACCAGCATGGCAACAACGAAATCCGGCAGGCCCGCGCCGCGAAGGCCGTTCGCCAGTTGTTCATCGGTCACCTTCACAACGTTCAAGGGCTTTCCGGCCGTATCGGAAACGATCTTGCCGATTTCGTCGGCGGAGAGGGCGGTTTCGCCCGTCAGCGTAAGGATCACGTTGCCAGCCGGGGGAGACGCAAGTGCCGCCGCAGCTGCAGCCGCGCAATCATCGCGGGAAATGTTCGCAACCTTTCCATCGCCTGTCGCTGTGTACCAGGTGCCGACCACCAGATTATGCGGCATGCTCATGAAGTAATTGTCGAGATACCAGGAATTGCGGATGATGGTGTAGGTCAGGCCGCTGGCCTTGATGGCTTCTTCCGTGCCGAGATGATCCGGGGCAAAGCTGACCAGAGATTTGTCCGGGTTCGGCATGGAGGTGTAGAAGATATGCTTCACACCCGCTTTTACGGCTGCCTCAACCGCTGCCTTGTGCTGGGCGAGCCGTCTGCCCGGAACCGCGAGTTCGTCAGTGGAAATCAGCAGCAGGCGCTCTATGCCGTGAAAAGCTGCTTCCATTCCGGCTGCATCATCAAAGTCAGTCTTGCGCACCTCAATGCCCGCCTGGCTGAGTGCAGAAAGCTTGACCGGGTTTCGGCTCGCCGCGACAATGTCTGACCTTGCGATTTTGCCGTCAGCAATCAGATGCTCGATGATTTTGCGTCCGAGTTGTCCAGATGCGCCGGTGACCAGAATCTTTGCCACGTCCTTCGTGTCCTTAAGCTTGCGAGCAAACCTGATGGCTGCTCTCTTTTTGAGACTAGGGCTATTTTGGGAATTGACTCGGCCTCTGTAAAGAAGGCAGTTTCCGGGCAGATCGTTACGAAAAGGGAACCAATATGGACAAGCGTGTCAGCGAAATCGGCTTCAGGCTTTCCGATTGCGATATGTCTGGCGGGGATTTCGACAAGTGCCCCGTTCGCGATGTCATGAGCCAGATCAACGGAAAATGGTCTGTGCTGCTGCTGCATGCCTTGTCGGAGCAGTCCTATCGATTCGGAGAACTGCGCCGTCTGGTGCCCGACATTTCCCAGAGAATGCTGACGCAGACGCTGCGAGAGTTGCAGCGCGACGGCTATATTGATCGCACTGTTTTTCCCACCAAGCCGCCGAGTGTGGAATACAGCATGACGCCTCTCGGCTTCTCTCTGTTTGCGGCCCTATCGCAGGTTATCATCTGGGCAGAGCGCAATCATCCTGCCGTTCGCGAGGCGCGCGAGCGTTTCGATGCTGCGGAACGGAGCTGATTACTCCTTGGGTAGCTTGGGGTCGTTGCGGCACTTCGACAGCGGCAATTGCTTGACGGAAAAGATCTCGGTGATGCGCTCTCCCGCGCGGTCCACCGTCACCGACATACAGGCACAGGCATAGCCATAATAGCCGTTGGTTCTGACGAATTCTCCAGCGGTGAAATCCGGCATCAGATCTGCACCTTCCGGCTCCGCATCCGTTCCCTGCGTCGTGATGGTCCAGGAGGCTTCACTGTCGTCCAGCCAGTAATTGCCGGGGGTCGGGTTCTGCACCCAGCCGCACCGCATCTCCTTTGCCAGAGACTGGCCACCCACACTGAATGCGATTGCGCTCACCGCCAGGAACAAGCTTCTCACGATCATTTCTCCCCACGCCGTTTATGGCGCTTTACGCTGCCTGCATGATTCTTTGCACATGGTGCGCGAGACCTATTGACGAGGTCAAGAAAGCGCTCTAAACACTCGGAACCGTACCGTACGGTACGATAAGGAGATGAAGCCGTGACTGCCGAATTGCCAGAAATGCCAGAGTTTTCGCCGCGCCAGAACGCTGTTCTGGAGCAGGCGCTTAAACTTCTGGTGGATGGTGGCGAAAAGGCGCTGACGACCTCCGGTCTCGCGCGTGCGGCAAACTGTTCGAAAGAAAGCCTCTACAAGTGGTTTGGGGATCGCGACGGCCTCTTGGCCGCCATGATTGCCTTCCAGGCCAGCAAGGTGCGTACTTTCGAACGGGGGAACGGAAAGCTCACAGCCGATCTTTTGCGTGAGCATCTGGAGACATTCGGGCGCGATCTGCTGGAAGTTCTCTCCGGCGAAGTGTCGCTGGCCCTGAACCGCCTGGCGATCGGGCAGGCAAGCCGGGAAGGCTCGAAGCTCGGTCGTCTGCTGATCGAGCATGGACGCCGGCAGATTGACCGCCGCGCCATCAGCCTGATGGAAGCTGGCCGTCGGGCCGGTCTCTTGCGGTTTTCCGATGCCGATAGCGCCTATCACACACTTTATGGCCTGATTGTCTCGGATCTGCATGTGCGCATGCTGCTGGGCGAGAAGGGGCTTAAAGACAATGCGCGCCAGGCGGGGAGGGCTGTTGATGCCTTTCTCGTGCTGCATGGCGTGTCAAACCATACCGAGAGCGCAGCCCGCGCATCCTCGACTTTTTAAACCATCCAATACACAACTCGCATAGGGAAGGACCACATAAGATGCGCGTTTATTACGATCGGGATGCAGATCTCAACCTCATCAAGTCGAAGAACGTCGTCATTGTTGGCTATGGCAGCCAGGGCCGCGCACACGCGCTGAACCTGAAGGATTCGGGCGCCAAGAACGTCGTCATCGCTCTCAAGGCCGGTTCTCCGACGATCAAGAAGGCAGAAGCCGATGGCTTCAAGGTGATGACCGTTGCTGAAGCCGCTGCCTGGGCAGACCTTTTGATGATGGCAACGCCGGATGAATTGCAGGCCGACATCTACAAGGCCGAGATTGCTGGTAACATTCGTGACGGCGCAGCGATTGCCTTTGCACACGGCCTCAACGTTCACTTCGGCCTTATCGAGCCGAAGAACACGGTTGACGTTGTCATGATCGCGCCGAAGGGCCCTGGCCATACGGTGCGCGGCGAATACCAGAAGGGCGGCGGCGTTCCTTGCCTGGTTGCCGTTCATCACAATGCTTCCGGCAATGCTCTTGAACTCGCTCTCTCCTACGCTTGCGGCGTTGGTGGCGGTCGTTCGGGCATCATTGAAACCAACTTCAAGGAAGAGTGCGAAACCGATCTCTTCGGCGAACAGGTTGTTCTGTGCGGCGGTCTCGTCGAACTCATCCGCGCTGGCTTCGAAACGCTGGTAGAAGCCGGCTATGCACCGGAAATGGCCTATTTCGAGTGCCTGCATGAAGTGAAGCTGATCGTGGACCTGATCTACGAAGGCGGCATTGCCAACATGAACTACTCGATCTCCAACACCGCTGAGTGGGGCGAGTATGTCACCGGTCCGCGCATCATCACGGCTGAAACCAAGGCTGAAATGAAGCGCGTTCTGCACGACATCCAGACCGGCAAGTTCACCTCTGACTGGATGCAGGAATACCGTTCCGGCGCGGCCCGCTTCAAGGGTATCCGCCGCATGAACGACAGCCACCAGATCGAAGAAGTCGGCACCAAGCTCCGCGCCATGATGCCATGGATCGGCAAGAACAAGCTGGTCGACAAGGCTGTGAACTAAGTTTTTGCGCCGTCTTTGCCGCATGCCTGGAACTGTGCGGGTATCGGCAAAGCGCGCTTAAAACGGTAGATATCTCTGCCTCGGCAGAGGGGAAAAGGCCGGGGCGAAAGCTCCGGCCTTTTCTATTGGCTCAAGCCTTGACGATGCGGGTCCAGCCATGCTCGTCGTTCGTCTCGCCCTTTTGCAGGCCGACGAGTTTCTGGCGCAATTCGGTCGTCAGTTTGCCGGTCTGGCCGTCGCCGATCAGGAATTCGCCGCCCGCATGTCTGACAAGGCCGATGCCTGCCAGAACCGCAGCCGTGCCGCAGGCAAAAGCTTCCACGAGCTTGCCGCTTGCCGCATCAGCCTGCCATTCCGCGAAGGAATAGGGGCGTTCATCGACGCGCAGACCCTTCTCTTTTGCAAGCTGGATCACTGAAGCTCTTGTGATGCCGGGGAGAATGGTTCCGCCGAGGGGAGGCGTGACGACCGATCCGTCGTTCATGACGAAAAAGACGTTCATGCCGCCAAGTTCCTCTACCCAGCGATGCTCTGCCGCATCAAGGAAAACGACCTGATCGCATTCCTTTCTCTGGGCCTGCGCCTGCGCAACAAGGCTGCCCGCATAGTTGCCACCGCACTTGGCGGCACCGGTGCCGCCCGCGGCTGCACGCGTGTATTCCGTTTCAACCCACAGAGAGACCGCCTTGGCACCACCCTTGAAATAGGCACCCACAGGCGAAGCAATGATGCAGAAGATGTATTCCTGAGCAGGGCGCACGCCGAGGAAGGCCTCACTGGCAAACATGAAGGGGCGGAGATAAAGGCTGGCGTCGCCTGATGGAATCCAGTTCTTGTCGACGCGAACCAGTTCCTCTACCGCCTTCAGGAACAGCTCTTCCGGCACCTCGGGCATGGCCATGCGCGCTGCCGATTGCGCAAAGCGCCGGGCGTTTTCTTCGGGCCGGAAAAGAAGAATGCGGCCATCATCTGCCCTATAGGCTTTCATGCCTTCAAAGATTTCCTGGGCGTAGTGCAGCACTGCGGCGGCAGGATCAATCTCCAGTGGGCGGCGCGGCGTCACCTTCGCATCGTGCCAGCCCTTGTCGGCGCTCCATCGCGCCAGGACCATGTGATCTGTAAACACCTTGCCGAAGCCGGGCGTCTCAAGTGCCCGGATTCGATCAGCATCTGGAACGGGTGACTGATGGAATTCGATTGTGATTTCAGGAGAGGGCGACGTGGCGGTCATGGCTGGCACCTTAGATAGTCCATTAAAGAATGCGCGGCACACTACTGCCGCACTCCCTGCTTTGGAAAGCTCTGTTGCAATTCATTTTTCGCCTCTGTGTTTTTCGTTGCGGAGGCGGTATTCACTTCGCTGCGATACCACCTAGCCAAACGTCATGAGTCAAGTAGGTCAGTATTGTTGACATATAATTTGTTGCGTGGTTTGGTCTTCAAACGATAAAAAAATTCGAGGAAACATCGGTGCTGAATTGGGATCATATATTTGCGACGCGCTCCAGCCGGATGCGCGCATCTGAAATCCGTGAGCTTCTGAAGCTGCTTGAGCGGCCAGACATCATCTCCTTCGCAGGCGGCATTCCCGATCCGGCGTTGTTTCCGGACGAGGCGTTCAAGGAAGCGTATTCGGAAATTTTTTCCAGCCAGCAGGTCAATGCGGCGCTCCAGTATTCGGTCAGCGAAGGCTATAAGCCGCTGCGCGAATGGCTTGTTGCACAAATGAAGAAGATCGGCATCGATTGCACGGTCGATAACATCTTTATTACCTCCGGTTCGCAGCAGGCGCTGGATTATCTCGGCAAACTCTTCCTGTCACCTCAGGATACGGCACTCGTCACCTGGCCGACCTATCTCGGCGCACTTCAGGCCTTCAATGCCTATGAGCCCCATTACGATCAGTTGACACCCGGCGGCAACCGCACGCCGGACGCCTATCGCGAGGCGGCGGCCAAGAATGGCGGCAAGGTAAAATTTGCTTATCTCTCTGCGGATTTCTCCAACCCCACGGGCGAAACGGTTGATCGTCAATCGCGTGAGAAGCTGCTCGATCTGGCCGATGAACTGGATATCGCCGTGATTGAAGATGGTGCTTACCAGTCTCTGCGTTACAACGGTGAAGCCATTCCGCCGATCCTGGCGCTGGAAATTGCGCGCAAGGGCGGCATTGAAAACACGCGCACGATCTATTCCGGAAGCTTTTCGAAGACTCTGGCACCCGGCCTGCGTGTCGGTTTCGTGGTGGCCAATATGTCCGTCATCCGCAAGCTGGTGCTGATGAAGCAGGCGGCAGACCTGCATTCTTCCACCATCAACCAGATCGCCATCGCCACGGTCGCGGAACGCATTTTCAACGCTCAGGTGGCCAAGATCGGCGCCGCTTACAGCGCCCGTCGCGATGCCATGCTGGCCGCTTTGGAAAAATACATGCCTGCCGGCACCAGCTGGACCAAGCCGGAAGGCGGAATGTTTGTCTGGGTCACGCTGCCGAAGGGGCTGAATGGTGCCGATCTGCTGGCGCGCTCCATCGAGACAGAGAAGGTTGCCTTTGTTCCTGGCCAGGCTTTCTTTGCCGATCGATCCGGCGAAAACACACTGCGCCTTTCCTTCTCCTGCGCTAACGAGGCGCTGATCGAGGAAGGCATCCAACGTCTCGGTCGCCTCATCCGCAATGCGGACGTGAAGGCAGCCTGATATTTTTCAGGTGAGGCTTTATTGTGAAAAGGGCTTTGCGGCGAGCGAAGCCCTTTTTTGTTGCTGCCTGCGGTTGGCGCGTGCAGAGGCTGCCTTATTGTTGGCTGACATGTAAGTGCTAAGCATCACATGTCTTTGCGCGAACCATCTTTTCTTGCTTGCTGACGTTGCCGGAGTTTTCAGGATGAAGGGCACAACCGACTTTCCGCCTGCCGAGTGCATGTTTCCCATCTCGTCCATCGAGATCCGCATGGAGGCAGGCGATCATAGCCTCTACGCCGAGCACCGCGACAGGATTGAGCGGCACTGGCAGGAGGAGAAAGCTGCCAATCCGCATTTGTTCAATGGTCCCGTTGTGTTGCAGGAGACGGTGGAACTGTCGCCTGACGGGCGCTTGCTGGCTCGAGGTCGGATGACGCCCTATGCCACTCTTCTGTGGTGGAGGAGGCAGCCGCAGGATGGCCGCATTCGCCTGTTGATCGGCTCTGCCATACCACTCTCTTGCGGTGGCGCGGCGATGGTTATTCGCATGGCGAAGCACACGGCAAATGCCGGGCTGATCTGCCTTGCGGCGGGTTCGCTCGATCCCTCGGATGTCTCAGAGGGTTTGTGTGATGTGCTGGGCAGTATGAAGCGGGAATTGAAAGAGGAAACCGGCCTTGATTTTGCCGATGCAGATGTGGTGCCGCAGCTTTACGCTGCACATTATGCCGGTCGTTGCGGTGTCTTTCGCTTTATTCGCTTTCCGTGGTCATCGGATGAGATGATCCGCAAAGTAGAGGCCCATATGGCGCGTGAAAGCGAGCCGGAAATCGATGGTGTGTTTGCCCTGACGCCGGAAAATTTTGCTCATTACGAAGCCCAGCTCAATGGAATTTCCCGAATAGCGCTTTCATTCTTTTTCGCGGGACACGAAAAATCAGTGGGTTGAACCTCGGCCTAGCCTGAGGCAGTTTCAAACCCGGTTGCCTTCGGGCTCACTTATGGGAGGTTTATGTGGTCTTGCGTTACGTCGTCTACGATGTGTTCACCGATACCCGCTTGCAGGGCAATCCTCTCGCTGTGATCTTCGGTGGGGATCATCTTTCTGACGACCAGATGCAGGCTGTCGCACAGGAATTCAATCTGTCGGAAACCGTCTTCGTGGTTCCCGCGCAAAATCCGACGCATGCTGCCAAGCTGCGCATTTTCACACCAGCCTATGAATTGCCTTTCGCCGGGCACCCGACGGTGGGAACCGCGATTGCCCTGACGGAAATGAACCGGGGCGAGGGGCAGGATGTCGATACTGTCTTCGTGCTGGAAGAAAATGTTGGCCCTGTGCGTTGCGCCGTCCGTCTTTCCGCCGGGCATGCGAGTTTTGCCGAGTTTGATCTGCCCCGAAACCCGGTGCAAATCGAGCTGAAGCTGGATCGCCAGGGACTGGCCGATGCCTTGGGTGTGAAACTCTCTGATCTTGGATTTGAGAATCACGTTCCGTCGGTCTGGAGCGCGGGCGTGCCCTATCTGATGCTGCCCTTGCACAATCTTGCCGCCGTTCAGGGCGTGGAATTCGATCCGATGCTGTGGGAGCGAGTGGCGCCCTTTGTGGAGGGGCGGCTGGCTTCCGCTTACATCTATTGTCGCGGCGGCGTGAATCACAATGCGCGTTTCCATGCGCGCATGTTCTCTTCGGGCATGGGCATTGGCGAGGATCCGGCGACTGGCAGCGCAGTGGCAGCACTGGCTGGCGCACTTCATCAGTTCGATGCAATTCCCGACGGTAATCACCCCATCCTGATAGAGCAGGGGCAGGAAATGGGGCGCCCCTCTTACATTCATCTGCATGTGGACGTGAAGGACGGGGCTATCTCACGTGCACGGATTGGCGGCCAAGCTGTCAAGGTTGCAGCGGGAGAGCTTTTCCTCTGAGCCGCTGAAAAAAGATCGTTTCAGGCGGAACCGGAACCTTTCAGGCGCGTTATGGGGTGCCGACGGGAGAAGGTGAATGATCAGTTCATGCACAAGTACCATTCGACGCGCACGACAGAGCCTCCCGGCCTGGCGTCGTGCCAGCGTTTTTGTGCTGAACCCTGTGGGACGATCCCGATAATGACCCCCATCTGTTCGTGAAAAGCTTGCGAGGGTCACTCCCGATCACGGGAGCGTGCCTACAGATTTAAATCAATGAACACCGCAATATTTATGCGTAGGTCGGCCCTTACCGCCGCCGCGGTGGTCGAAACACATGCAGTTCAGGAGTGCGCATGATCAGGAGTGAGAAGAGGCGTAGCGAGGAGCCGTTGAATTCGGAGGATCTGGCAAAGTGCCAGCAAGTGTTCGAGCGCTTGAAGGCAGAGATTTGCCCCGAGGATGACCAGGAGGAAACGAATCGTCTCGCTGCCATCACCATCGAACTTTATCGCCAGGGTGTGCGGGCAGAAGACCAGCTGCGGGAAATGGTTGCTGCGGCACGCGGCCACTGATCGATTGATATCTGCAATGCCTATTCCGGCGGCAGGCCAAGGTGTGGCTGCCGCCGTTTTCGTTTCTGGGTTGTGTGTCTTTCGTGCGGTGTATTGCCGTTTACGTAAACTGCGGTTTATAGTCCCCACCATTGGATCAACATTGATGGCTGCGGGAGGAACGATGCCAATTCCAGGTCAATTCGATAGGCTGAAGCTACCGGCGGTGGCTGCCCCCATGTTTCTTTCATCCGGCCCGGATCTCGTTGTCGAGACCTGCAAGGCAGGTCTGGTCGGCACATTTCCGGCCCTGAACCAAAGAAGCACCGAGGGCTTTGTTGATTGGCTGAAACAGATCGAGGCGCGCCTGTCCGAGGTGCCGGATGCCGCGCCCTATGGCGTCAACCTCATTGTCCATCGGTCAAACCCCAGGCTCGAAGCGGATCTGAAGGCGGTGGTGGATCACAAGGTGCCGTTGGTTATCACCTCTCTGGGGGCGGTGCCGGATGTGGTTAAAGCCGTGCATTCCTATGGCGGTCTGGTGTTTCATGATGTCATCAACAGACGTCACGCCGAGAAGGCGGCAGAGGCGGGCGTGGATGGCATCATCGCCGTATGCGCGGGCGCGGGCGGACATGCGGGCACATTGAGCCCATTCGCGTTCATTCCTGAAATTCGCTCCTTCTTTTCAGGGACGATCCTGCTTTCCGGCGCCATGAGCACCGGAGCCCAGATCGCGGCGGCGCGTATCATGGGCGCAGATCTTGCCTATCTCGGCACTCGTTTCCTTGTGACGCGTGAATCCATGGTGCCTGAGGAGCAGAAAAAGATGACCATGGAGGCATCGTCCGCCGATATCCTCTACACGGATGCCATTTCCGGTGTGAATGCCAATTTCCTCCGGCCAAGCATTGTGGCTGCGGGCATGGACCCGGATAATCTCGTGTCGCATGGCCCGATGGATATGGGCAATGAGGCGAGGGCCTGGAAAAACGTCTGGTCCGCCGGTCATGGCGTAACGGCAATTGCGGATATTCCCTCAGTGGCCGAACTGTGCGCTCGTCTGAAGACGGAATATGTTGAAGCCATGTCGCGGGCTTCTTCAGATCCCTATGTTGGGTTGAGCTGAGTGTCGAGCACGCAAAGGTGATTGCGCCTGCCGTTGTTTCACCTTTGTCCTGATCCCAAATCGTCAACAGGCGCGATGGCAAGCAAAGCGCCTGTTCCAGTTCCGACAACTCCGCCGGGGCTGATGATTGAAGGAGTTGGACACATGAAGAAGCTGATTGTTGCGAGCCTCGCTATCGTCCTCGGCGCAAGCACGATTTCCTTTGCCGCAGAGCTTGGTTATGCCACCGAGGGACGTCTCAGCATCAATATGGTTGGTTCGACCATCTCTCAGAAGGTGGATCAGGACGGACAGATCTATGCGGAAACCTTTGTCGTGCAGCCAGACCACACGCTGAAACTCGTGAACCGGGCTGCCCTCCAGCCTTAGGGCAAGGGCTGAAAACCATTTATTAGAATGGTTTTCAGCCATTACCATATCCAAGATAAGCAAGCATTCCGGTTAGAAGCCGCGCATGCACTTTTGCCGAATGGTCTAGGCGGCCCGACGCATACCAAACGCCAGTAATCCGGCACCGATCATGAGGCCGCCGCCTGTTTTGTTCACAAGATGCTGGACCTTCGGCTTGCGAATCGTCTGACGGGCACTCGATGCAAGGAGCGCATAAAGGCCCGCATTCGCCGTTGCCAGAACCAGAAAGGTTGATTCCAAAATCAGCATTTGCTTCAGCAGTGGCTGGTGGAGATCCATGAACTGAGGCACGAAGGCGACGAAAAAAATGATGCTCTTTGGATTGAGCGCTGTAACCAAGTAGGTATGCAGGAAGATGCGCTTTGCGCTGATTGTCTCTTCCACCGCTGCGCCATCCGTTTGCGCATCCTGAACGCGCGCACGCCACAGCTTGATCCCAAGATAGATCAGGTAGGCAGCACCGATCCATTTCAAGCCGGTAAACAATACGGCGGACGTTGCCAAGAGTGCGCCAAGCCCCAACATGGAAGCGGTCATGGCCGTAAGATCGCCGAGCGCAACGCCCGCAACCGTGGCACTTGCAATCTTCCGCCCGTGGGTCAGCGCGTATGATATGACAAGAACAATGGTGGGGCCTGGAATAGCCAGCATGACTGCCGAGGCCGCGACAAATGCAAGCCAGTTCTCAATGGACATGTGACACTATCCTCTTCTGTTACGGGAAGAGGAAGCCACCGCACTGAAAGCTTGGCAAGGGTTTAAAATTGCAGTCGGCGAGACCGAGGCAGAAAAACCATCGCGCTACGATAGCAAGGTGAAACGCCTTCGAATGTTTCGAAGTCGATCAATCCCCTCCCTAAGCGGTTCTGCTGGGCCTGCCTTCAAACGCTGCGGCTTGCGCGGCACAACACTGCGGGCAAGAATTATCCTGCGATCGGTTGCGCAGCCGAACCCCGGAGGAATCAGCTGCGTGCTGACGGATCTTCTGAATAATCAACTCAGAAAATCCTCATCCCGCCCGTTCATGCGTCTGGCGGGGGACGCGGCTGCCGCTTCAAAGCCGGATATCCCAGATATTGAAGCGTGGCGGTTTGAGATGTTCGTGAACGACAGGTGCGCCGATATCGCGCAAGAGATAATCCGGCAGATGTTTCACATCGTTTCTGGCGCGGCGCTTGATGCGGGCGGCATTAAACAATGCGACGCAGACCGACCAGAACCCGAATTCCTGGGCGAGATCACGAATGGCGGAATCAAGGCTCTCCTCAGCCTTTGGTTGCATATTGGGCATGGATGTTTGCTCCGGCGCATTTCAGCAGCCGGACCTTTCAATGAGGGTGGGGATGCGCGAATGCCAGGCAGAAGACGCAAAGACGCGCATTCAGCCAGGAAACCGGGCACCGATTGAAGGATTGTCGCTAAGTTGCTGTAAGGACAGGATTAATGAAAAAAGCCAGTCCCTCGGCCCTCGACGCACGCAAAGTTGCGGTCGAATAGATGGGCCATTCCGCCAGCAAGGCGCATGAGCGTAGAATTGATAGTCATAGGCGCCTCCTGTTGTTTAAGTTGCGGATAGACGGAAACTGACACAGGCTTCCAACGCGCGCAAGGGCACGTCTTTAGATTGAATATACGAAAGTAGGTTATGTGGCTTTTCAGCCACAAAACTCAGCTCTGCAGCTTCAGGCCAAAGCCCTGCATCAACCGACCGGTGGCGAAATCCGGCTGGCTGGATGTGAAGAGGGCAAAATCCCACCCATCCGGATGGTCCACATTGTCTCCACCGGGCACCAGCCGTCTCGCCTGCCGGGCGATTGCTTCTGCCGGGTCCAGCCAGTCTACCGGCCAGGGCGCCAGTTTGCGGAACAGATTGGCCATGAAGGGATAATGCGTACAGGCGAGAACCACGATATCCGTCTTGCGCCCTTCGCGCTCAACGAAGCATGGGGCTATCTCAGCCAGAACCGCTTCGTCTGAAACGGTCTCGCCACGAATGTAGGCTTCTGCCATCCGCGCCAGGTTCTGCGAGCCAACAAGCTTCACCTCGCATTGAGAGGCAAAGGACTGGATGAGATCACGTGTATAGGCTCGCTTGACCGTGCCGGGTGTGGCGAGAACGGAAACGAGGCCCGAGCGGGTTCGCTCGGCTGCGGGTTTGATGGCTGGGACTGTGCCCACAAAGGTCATGTCAGGAAAAGTTGCGCGCAGATCTGCTCCGGCGAGGGTGAAAGCGGTGTTGCAGGCGATGATGCACACTTCCGGGGCGTATTGCGTGAGAAGCTGCCGAAAGAGGTCACGGATGCGCGTCTTGAGCGCTTCCTCCTCCCAGTTTCCGTAGGGAAAGCCCGCGTCATCCGCCACATAGATGAAGCCACGTTCGGGCATCAACACGCGAGCCTCGCGAAGAACCGTCAAGCCACCGATGCCCGAATCGAAAACGAGAATAGGCTTGGCGTCATCTTTCAGCTCCGTCGTCATCACTTTTCCCATCGCCCGCAATCTCCGGCTTTGCGCCCTTTGGCCAGCGCCGCTGGAACTGATCCAGCGACGTGATGACCCCGCGCAATACGCTGATTTCCGGCTCGGTGAACCCTGGCCGTGAAAGAACAGCGCGAAGGTTGTCGATCATCTTCGGCACTTTTGTGGGCGGATGGAAATAATTGCGCGCATCGAGTGCTTCTTCGATCTGGTGGAAGAAGCCGAACAGCTGCTCCTTTGTCGCAGCCTTCTGGTCCACCGCCTGAAACGGAGTGGCCGCCACGTCCTCCATCCCGCTCTTCATCCACTCGTAAGACATGAGCAGAACCGCCTGGGCGATGTTGAGCGAAGCAAAGGCCGGATTGACCGGGAAGGTGACGATCTCATCCGCAAGGGCGACTTCCTCGTTCGTCAGCCCCCATCGTTCGCGACCAAACAGAATGCCGGTCTTTTCATCAGCGTTGAAGCGTTGACGCAGCATCTGCGCAGCGGTGACGGGCGAGCGGACTTCCTTGAAGCCATCGCGCTGGCGCGCGGTCGTTGCGAAAACGAAATTGAGATCGGCGACTGCCGCTTCCAGCGTATCGTAAACCTTCGTGCCTTCGATCACATGATCAGCCTTGGCAGCAGCTGCCTGGGCTTTCTCACTCGGCCACCCATCGCGTGGATTGACCAGTCGCAGTTCCGCGAGGCCGAAATTGGCCATGGCGCGGGCCACCATGCCAATATTCTCGCCCAGTTGCGGTTCAACCAGGATGATTGCCGGTCCCTCGGCCAGAAGTTCACGTTCGCTGTTGGTGCCTGCCATATCCGTGTCGCCTGCTAATTCTTGCTTGCGCAATATCGTTACCGTCGCGGAACTGCAAGGGTGCAGCCCTTTCGATCCGTCATGGCTTCAAACGGTTGAGCATCGCGCCGATCATGCTGAGGCCATGCCGATAGCCAAGCGCTCTGTTTGGCAGATAGTCGAGGCTCTGTTTTGTCACCGCGCCACGATAGAAGGGCTCCGGCCCATGTGTCCTCAGGCTCGCTATCTGGCGGTGCAGGTTGCGAATGGCAGACGCTTCTTCTTCGGCGCTGACGCCTGATGTTCCATGTCCTCGGGCATAGACGCGCGCCCAATAGGTTGAGGCCAGATAGATGGCCAGTGTCTGCCGCACATGCCCCGGCTTTGTGACGATGGACCATGAAGTGCCGAGAGGGCGCGCGGCTTGCGCCAGATCACTATAGGCCTGGTCGAGCTGCCGGGAAATCTCGATCAGCTCGAGCGTGGATGCATCGGAAAGGGCGGCATTAAGCAGTTCTTCCAGTTTCCCATACCAGGCGTCGAGCGCAGCATGCAGCGTCTCGCGTGTTTTGGACGGGAAGACAACAAACGCTACGGCAATACCCGCAACCGCGCCAATCAGCGTCTCTTCTATACGCAGGCGCAGCAAGTCCAGCGTCAGCGTTCCGATCAGCCCGTATATCACGCAGAGCACAATCGATACGAAAAAGGTCATGACCGCATAAGAGGCCTGGAGGGCGTAAAAGCCCAGAAAGATGCCAAGACCTGCGATCGCGACGCTGAAGGGAATATTCCCCTGCAGAAGAGAGGCCAGCCCCAGGCCCACAGCGATGCCTAGCACTGTTCCAATGGATCGCTGTAGGGCCCTGATCGCCGTATCGCCGCGGGATTTGGTGTTGTTGAACACAAGAAAAGCGGTCAGCACCGCCCAGAACCATCGATCGCGAGAAAGCCACAGGCCGAACATCATGGCCACGCCAGAGGCAATGGTGATTTGAATCGCGGCCCGCAGGAACGGGTTGGAAAAGGAGATGTCTGGCAGGCTTGCGGTGGTGTTGCGACTTGCCTGTTCGGCCAGGGCGTGGAAGTTGTCGCCGGAGCCAGATCGGATGATCTCGTCCATCCGCTTGCGCGCTCCATGCATCGCCTCGAATGCGTGAATGCATTCCAGCCGATGCTTGTCTGGAACGCTTTCCGCACGTCCATGCCACTCGCTCAACGCGGGTTCATCGCCTTCAATAACCCCATGCACAAGCCCAAAGGGCGGCGGATTGTAGAGGCTGAGCACCACCACGCTTTCAGCCGCCAGATGCAGATCGAATATGGCCATGGCAACATCGGCAACCGCCTGATCCGTTACCTCGATGGCACCATGGGCATCTCGTGGCAGAAAGCCCTCCGCCATGAGAGCAATGTCCTTGATCCTTTCCTGCAACTCCCCCAACTCGGTCCGATCTTCGTCTGTCGTCACCTGCGTACGGGCCAATACGGCAAGGTGAATGAGCAGATCGTAGACGCGCGCCTGCAAGGCGATCAGTGCGTGAAGAAGATCCCGCCCCCTATCGTCCGGCAGCAGGACCGCACGTACCAGATGGCCGATGGCGATGGCGACGAAGAGCGCCAGCGCCGCAGGAAGAAGTTGCTGGTAATCCGGCTTCAGATAGGCCGCCATGAAATAGGAGGTAAAGGCGAACATGCCGACTGCGAAGCCGCGCGGGCCGAACACGCGAGCAAAGCTTGCTGCGAATACGATGCAGAGAAAGGCGAGATCGGAAAGTAATCGATTTTCTTCAAGCAGAGAGGCAAGCAGAATGCTGCACAGGCTTGCGCCCCCACCCAGCAGACGTGTGACCAGTTGGCCGTGCGGGGTTTGATCGCGGACGGAGACGCCTCCCTGAATGGAGAGAATCATGGCCAGACCATAGGCGATGGGCGGCAGCGGCATCACGAATTGATGGATTGCCGCAAGCGCGGCGATGGACAGCGCAATGCCCAGTGTGACACGCGCCCCCATCCTCGTCCGAGACAGCGCCGGATCGACAGAGAGAAACCAGTCCAGATATGTGAATCGCGAGGCCATCACCCACACTTCGTCCCGAATCGGCGGGATGGAGAGATTACTGCTGGCCCTTTGCGAGGCTCTGCATCTCGGCGATCACCGAATCGCGCTCGTTCTCGGCAATGTGATGAATGTCATCGATGACCGGACGTCCATCCTCGCTGATGACGTCAAACTGAATCTGGGTCACGCCATCCTTGATCTGTGCGTCGTCGATGCAGGTCCACATCTTGAAGCTCACATCCACAGGCGTCACACCATTCTTTGCTGGTCCTGCGACAATCTTGATGTCCTGCAAGGGGCAACCGTCCTGCGAGTTCGTGATCACATCGTATCCGAAGGGATCGCCGGGTTCGTTATTCTCGGTCTCATAGGCAGGATGCTTGGCCGCTTCCTTGTAGATGGCCTGGAAGCGCTTGCTGTAGAGCTTGGACAGCGGCTCCTTGTCAAAAATGTACTTCCATTCCGCGTCAACGCTTTCCCAGTTGAACTTGGTCATATCCACGACCTGCTTCACCGGATCGGTTACATCCGCGGCATTGGTTATGGTTGCGAGTGCTGTGAAACAGAGCGCAAGCGGGATAAAGCGCATGAAGAGAAATCCTTGGCGGCAGAATGATGACGGATATGAGGTGGGGACTTGGATCATGGTGTGGGAATGAAACGTTACACGGCATCCATAAGCACGCCCAGGCGCGCATGGATGGGGGCGGAACCCCTTCAGGCGCTTCGGCGAATAAGGCCGAAGCCGCTGCCGGGTCCCGCAAGGACGTGGCCGATTCGATAATCTACGCCGTTGAAAAGCCTCGCCGATGCGGCAGCATCGCCTGCGTTTTTCCCCTCGTATCTCATCCGGATCGTCTCACACCATTTCTACAAGATGATTGAGACCTCACCCTATTCTTCCGCAGCCGTTTGGCAATGGCAAATCGTTCAGGGATACTTTGCGTTCTGACACGGCGATGCTATAGCGCACCAGACGTTGCGTTCACCAAAACGGGAACTCCGGTTCCGGTCCATACAAGAGGCAGATATATGAAAAAGATCAAGGTCGCCAATCCCGTCGCCGATCTCGACGGCGATGAAATGACGCGCATCATCTGGCAGCTTATCAAGGACAAGCTGATCCATCCCTATCTCGACCTCGACATCGATTACTACGACCTTTCGGTTGAAAACCGCGATGCGACCAACGACCAGGTCACCGTCGATGCCGCCAACGCCATCAAGAAGCACGGTGTCGGCATCAAGTGCGCTACGATCACGCCGGACGAAGCACGCGTGAAGGAATTCAACCTCAAGGAAATGTGGAAAAGCCCGAACGGCACGATCCGCAACATCCTCGGCGGCGTCATCTTCCGCGAGCCGATCATCTGCAAGAACGTTCCTCGGCTCGTCCCCGGCTGGACGCAGCCGATCGTTGTCGGCCGTCACGCGTTTGGCGACCAGTACCGCGCGACGGACTTCAAGTTCCCCGGCAAGGGCAAGCTGACGATCAAGTTTGTCGGTGAAGACGGCACGGTCATTGAAAAGGAAGTGTTCAACGCTCCTGGCGCCGGTGTTGCCATGGCGATGTACAACCTGGACGAATCGATCCGCGAATTCGCCCGCGCATCCATGATGTACGGCCTGATGCGCAAGTGGCCGGTTTACCTCTCCACGAAGAACACGATCCTGAAGGCCTATGACGGCCGCTTCAAGGACATCTTCCAGGAAATCTACGAGACCGAATTCCTCGACCAGTTCAAGGAAGCTGGCATCACCTATGAGCACCGCCTGATCGATGACATGGTTGCCTCGGCCCTCAAGTGGTCCGGCGGCTATGTCTGGGCTTGCAAGAACTACGATGGTGACGTTCAGTCCGATACCGTTGCACAGGGCTTCGGCTCGCTGGGACTGATGACCTCGGTTCTGTTGACGCCGGATGGCAAGACGGTTGAAGCCGAAGCCGCACATGGCACAGTCACACGTCACTACCGCCAGCATCAGAAGGGTCAGGAAACCTCGACCAACTCCATCGCTTCCATTTTCGCTTGGACGCGTGGCCTCGCACACCGCGCCAAGCTGGATGACAATGCCGAGCTGGCACGTTTCGCCCAGACGCTCGAGACCGTCTGCGTATCGACTGTTGAAGATGGCTTCATGACCAAGGATCTCGCCCTGCTCATCGGCCCCGATCAGCCGTGGCTTTCCACGACCGCCTTCCTCGACAAGATTGACGAAAACCTTCAGAAGGCTATGGGTGCCTAAGCGCTTGAATCTGAAACTTCGGCAATATGCTTTGCCCCCGGAGGTTGGACATCCACCTTCGGGGGTTTTTGTTTGGCGCAATCAGCCATGACGCCAGCCACGCCTGGGGTGAGAACCGCGAATTCCTTGTTGATCGTCCGTGTTTGACCGCGCCCGGTAACGCATTATTTGCTAAGGGGAGGCGGGGCGGCTTTTTTGAGTCCATCCCGGCTTCCAATACATATTGAGGTGAGTGCAGTGCAGGTAGGCATCGATATGGGAACTGTGACCGGCGGCCAGCCGGCCAAGCTCGATATCGAGGAATTGCTGGCAACGCGCCTTCTGGTGCAGGGGAATTCCGGCTCCGGCAAATCGCATTTGTTGCGGCGGCTGCTGGAACAGTCTGCCCAGTGGGTGCAGCAGGTTATTATCGATCCGGAAGGCGACTTCGTCACTCTTGCCGACAAATACGGCCACATCGTCGTGGATGGCGAGCGGACGGAAGCAGAGCTGATCGGCATCGCCACGCGCATCCGCCAGCATCGCGTTTCCTGTGTTCTGACCCTTGAAGGTCTCGATATCGAGGAGCAGATGCGCGCCGCAGGTGCGTTTCTCAACGGTCTGTTCGATGCTGATCGTGAATACTGGTATCCCGTGCTGGTGGTCGTGGATGAGGCGCAGATGTTTGCACCCTCCGTGGGTGGCGATGTGTCTGAAGAGGCCCGCAAGATGTCGCTGGGAGCCATGACCAACCTCATGTGCCGTGGGCGAAAGCGCGGGCTTGCCGGCGTTATCGCCACGCAGCGTCTGGCAAAACTGGCCAAGAACGTCGCTGCGGAAGCCTCTAACTTCCTGATGGGCCGCACCTTTCTCGACATTGACATGGCGCGCGCCGCGGATCTTCTCGGCATGGATCGGCGTCAGGCGGAAATGTTTCGCGATTTGAAGCGCGGTAATTTCGTGGCGCTTGGTCCTGCCCTGTCCCGTCGTCCATTGCCGATTGTCATTGGCGCGGTTGAAACCTCCGCCCGTTCGTCCTCGCCAAAGCTCATGCCTCTGCCGGACGCACCGCAGGACGTGGAAGACCTGATCTTTACACCGGACCCTGAGGAGTTCACGCGGCCCATCACGCGCCGGGTACCACCGGCACCGCGCCCCACGACGGATATTCTGGCGGAACTGTCTCGCTCAGCCCCGGCGGCCGTGCCTGCACCGCAGGAGGCTTCGCGCCCTTCACAGCCGGAGCTGACGCCTGAAGAAAAGGAAGCGAGAATTGCCGCTGTCCTGTCCGAGATCATCGATGATCCGCAGGCGGCTTACCGAACGGATTCAGTGCTTTATCAGGACTTTCTCGTGCGCGCACGCATGCGCCGTCTGCCCGGCCCACCAATGGCCATGGGCGAGTTTCGTCGTCGTGTCGCCATTTCGAGAGCCGGGGTTGACGATGAAACGGCGGCAACGCCGGGTTGGCAAACCGCGTTGGAACTGTCTGCCCGCGTATCCGACGATCTGCAAGGCGTCTTTCTGATGATGGCCAAGGCGGCGCTGACGGGGGAGCCTTGCCCTTCCGATATGCGGATCGCAAAGGCCTATGGAACACATTCCGCACGGCGGGCGCGCCGTCTGCTCGGCTATTTCGAGGAGCAGAACCTCATCGTCGTGCATTCTGATTTTGGCGGCAAACGCATCGTCGCATTCCCGGATCTCGATGTGCAGACAGCACCGGGCGCTCCAGATGCGACCGATGACGAGCCGGCACCTGCCGTAGATCGACACGCTGCCGAATAAGCAGCGAGCTTATCTCGGGGGGAAACGGCTTTCCGTTAGTCCCGTGGTCTTTTGCACAAAGTCGGCAATCGCGATTGTGTCATCCAGGTCGAAAACCGGCAGGCTGCTGTTATCCACGGTATGATCCGCAGCAATCGCGACGATGTGCGGATCGTTAGGCGCAAGAGGTTGCGTGTTTTGGGCCTCGCGTCTTCGTGCCTCGATCTTGGGAACGGGCTCGCGCTTATAGCCTTCGATGATGATGATGTCGCAAGGCGCGATGCGCGCAACGATCTCCTCAAAGCTCGGTTCAGGCGCACCCCGCAGTTCGTGCATGATGGCGTAACGCGTGCCGGAAACGAGAGCGACCTCGTGAGCGCCAGCCTGACGGTGGCGGTAGCTATCTGCGCCCACGCGGTCGATATCGAAATCATGATGGGCATGTTTGATGGTGGAAACCCGAAAGCCGCGCCGCGTCAGTTCTTCCACCAGCCGCACTGCCAGTCCTGTCTTGCCAGAGTTCTTCCAGCCTGAAATGCCGAAAATCTTTGGTGTCATGGCAGGATCTCCATATATCTTTCTGCCAATTCCAGATCCTCCCGAGTGTTGACGTTGAAGAAGGGATCGAGAGGCCCGGCAGTTGTCATGAGTGTTGGAAACTCCACAGCGGCCGTATTGTGGCGGGATAGGAAGGTCTTCACGCGCGCCTTCTCCGGCGAATGCAGAAATGCCTCCAGGTCGTCTGCCAGACGCACCGGCCACAATCCGCAAACGGGATGCATTGCGCCGAGAGAACTGGCAACCGAAATGGCTGTGTCACCCGTAAGTGCCCCGGACAAACGAGGCGCAAGATCAAGCGGGATGAACGGGGTATCGATGGCCGTTGTCAGCACATGACTTGGCTGATCTGGCAAGTGCGCGGCAAAACGCATGGCGGCCAGTATGCCAGCCAGCGGACCAAGAAATCCTTCCAGCGTGTCCGGTAAATGATGGAAGGGCGCATCCAGTTGAGGAGACGCGGGAGCGTTGATGGCGAGCCTGGATGTTTGGCCGGAAAGGCGATGTGCCACGTGGCGGAGCAGGGGCGCGCCCGCCAGTGTCACGGTCGCCTTGTCCTGGCCCATGCGGCGCGATTGGCCACCCGCAAGTATGACGGCTGGAAACATCGGCTCTCCCACACTCTGTCCTCAGTTCGGCGTCGGGTTGCTGCTGGCAGCCGCCACGATCCGCGCCCGCTTTTTTTCCCGATAGAAAGCGTAAAGGCCAGACACCACAATAAGACTCGCTCCGATGGACATATATCCATCCGGCATTTCGTTGAAGAAATAGAAGCCGAGGCTCAAGGAAAAGATGAGGCTCGTGTAGCGAAAGGGCGCGACAAAGGAGATTTCGCCGGAGCGCATGGCGATGATGATGGCCTGATACCCAGTGAGAATGAACAGGGCTGCCACGAAGATTGTCAGAAAAATGCCGCTGCTGACCTCCGTCCAGCCACCCATGGGTATAATGAGCGCGGCTCCGAAGATGGTATTCATAAGGGCGGAAAAGAGAGAAATCAGCAAGGTTGGCACGGATTTGTCGATCTGGCGCGTCACGAGATCACGGCTGGCAGTGAAGAAAACCGTGATAACCGCGAGCAGCGAGGCAGGGACGAATGCATCCGGGCTTGGCTTCAGGATGATGATGACGCCCACAAAGCCGACCATGATAGCGGCCCAGCGCCGCCAGCCCACCGGCTCGTTCAAGAAAAGCCGGGCACCCAGGGTGACAGCCAGGGGTAGCGACAGCAAAATCGTCGCAGCCACGGACAGTTCAATGTGAGTCAGAGCCGAGATGTAAGTCAGAGCGGCACAGATTTCGAGCAGCGAGCGGACAATGACCGAGCGTGAAAACATCGCCCGCCAATGAGACTGTGCACCGTAGATCCAGACCATGACAACCAGCGCGATTGTTGTGATCACGCCTCTGAGAAAGATAATCTGAGCCAGGCTTAGGTCATGGGTGACGGACTTGATCAGCGCATCGTTGGCGGTAAAGGCCCCCATTGCTATGGTCATCATCAGCGCGCCGCGTGAGTTGGACGATAGGGGCATTCCGATTCCTCAATCTGCTTGCATGATGACTTAGCGCATTGGTGGTCGGCTTGCCAGTCGCGCATCCGGAGTTTGCGCTCTGTAAGCCATCGATCACTAAGGCTTTGCTGATTTCTGCCACTTTGGCTGGTTGCCCGTCGTCTTTGATCGCTGGTGGTAGCAAAGTGCTGCGTAAATCTGTGATATTTCAGGGGGTTCGTTGGTCCCTTTAACGAATGCTCAATCTCTAATCTGCGAGGGTGTCGGAATTGAACCCGCATGAGGCGGCGTGTGATTTTGGAGCCGATGATCGGCTTCCCTGAAATGCACGGGGAGGTGCAATGTCGTTTCTGGATCGTTTGCTGCAAAGCAGAAAAATTGTCACGAAGGTTCTGCTCTTCGTTGTTCCACTCATTCTGCTGATCGCTGGTGTTGGGCTGGCTGGTTTCTATACGGCCCGTATGCTCAATGGACACATGACGGTTACTCGCGCAACGATAGAGAATATCGGCGATTTCGAAAAACTGCAGGCGGCACTGCTGGGCTTTCTGGCAAAGCCCAACAGCGCCACGCTCAAGGTTCTGGACGAAGCGATCGTCGGTCAGGACAACGGCGTCAAGACACTGGAAGCGCTTGTCGTTACGCCGGAAGACAGGCAGCGGCTGGACGTTGTGGTGGCTACAGCGCCCGCACTGAAGACAGCTTCTGAAGGTCTTTGGGAGCTGGAGCGCAAGATGACGCGCATCGAGCAATCGATGGAAGGCGGCGTAGACGAGATCCGTGCACTGGCAGGTTCTGTTAGCGGCCAGTTCGAGACTGTGCGCAAGGAAGGCGAAAGCAAGGAAAAATTCGCAAAGGTCGCTCTGTTCGATGCTTATGTTTTGAAAACCGTAAGCGCGCGTATCGATAGCCTTGCCGACGTTGTGCAGAACACACCGGAAGATGCCACGCTGCCACGCGCAGCAGGAACATATCTCGGCATTCTCCAGAAGGATCTGCCCAAGCTGGAAGTGCGCGCCAGCTCAAAGGTGATGCGCCAGCTGGATGACCTGAAGGCCAAGATGGCCAAGGTCGATGGGTTGATCAAGGGTGATCTACCCGCCGCTGAAAAGGCCATTGCCATTCGCGATGCCGTCGGTGCCTTGCAACGGCTGCGGGACACCTATCTGGTGGTCGTTGGCCAAAACACCAACACGGCGGCTGATCGCTTTGCACTGCTTGAAGATGACCTGCAGACGAACCGTGCGCTTGTGGGCCAGCTGACGGAAGCCTTCCGCCTGAATGACATGCTGCAGCTGCATTCGGAGCGTTTGCGGGTGGCCCTGAGTGAAAGTGCGCGTGAGGAATTGCTTGCCGATATTCGTGCCTTGACCGCAGCCAGCGAGCAAATTTCCAAGCTGGGACAGAAGAACCCGACAATGAAGGATTTTGCACCGCAATTGCTGCCCATTCTCGAAAAGCTGAGCAAGGATTCCAAGAGCCTGCTGGAGCTGGCGGGTCAATGGAATATTGCTCGTGCTGAGGCGGAGAAAACGCTGGCCAATGGTATGACTGGCCTGAAGGATTTTGTTGCGCAGGCACAGGAGGCGGGCAAGCAGGATAGCGAACGTTCTGCCAACCTTTCGATTGCCGCGACCGTCATCGGAACTCTTCTTGCCATTGTCGGTGCGCTGATGCTGGTGGAAACGCTGCGCGGTCCGTTGCGCCGTGTCACTGAGATCATGACGCGACTTGCAAACGGTGATCTTGAAGTGCGTATTGAAGGAAGGGACCGTGCTGACGAAATTGGCGATATGGTTCGTTCTGTCACAGTGTTTCGCGATGCCGCACTGGAGAATGTGCGCCTTGAGCAAGAAGCATCAGCCGCACGGGAGGCCTCCAATGCGGAAGCGGAACGCCGTGCCGCCGAACGTGCGCGCATTTCAAACGAACAACGTCTGGCGCTTGCCGCACTTTCGGACGTGTTGAACCAGCTGGCGGCAGGTAACCTCAGCGTGGAAATGTCCGAGAACCTGCCCGGCGACTTCGTGGAAATGGCCCGGACCTATAACAGTGCTGTCCGCACACTGCGCGCCACCTTGGGCGATGTCCGCATGGTTGCCGACGATATCAACAGCGGCACCGGCAATCTCGCGGCCTCCGCTGACGATCTGGCGCGCCGTACGGAACAGCAGGCCGCTGCGCTGGAGCAATCCACCCGTGCCCTTCGTCATTTGACCGAACTTGTTCGCTCCACTGCGGGCAGTGCGCAACGCACATCGCAGTCCGTCAACCAGACGGAAGCCTTCGCGGTGGAATCCGGGCAGGTGGTGACAGACGCCATCAAGGCCATGGGCGAAATCAGCCATTCTTCGGAGAAGATCAGCACGATCATTGGCGTGATTGATGAGATCGCGTTCCAGACCAATCTGCTGGCTTTGAACGCGGGCGTTGAAGCCGCGCGAGCTGGCGAGGCAGGCCGCGGATTTGCCGTTGTCGCGCAGGAAGTGCGGGAATTGGCGCAACGTTGTGCCAACGCAGCCAAGGAGATCAAGGGGCTCATTTCCGCAAGCGCACATCAGGTAAGCAACGGCGTTCAGCTTGTTGAGCGGACGGGCTCAGCATTGAACCAGATCATCACCCATGTGGGTGCCGTGCAGAAACTCGTTGCGGACATCTCGTCTGCGACGAACGAGCAATCTGTGGGCATTAACGAGGTCAGCCAGGCGCTGGGCGAAGTCGAGCATATCACGCAACGCAACGCGGCTATGGTGGAAGAGAATAACGCCGAGATCCATGGTCTGCGTGGGCGTGTTCTGGCGCTTGCGGAAAAAATCGAGCACTTCAAGACAGAGGGAGAAGCTGACGCTTCTACCGGCCGAAACCGGGCCGCCTGATATAGTCCCTGATGCATGACTTCAGGCCGTCGGAACTTCCGGCGGCCTTTCTGTTTTCGCTGACCGGATCCGGCGCACCTCGTCTCCACAGAAGAGGATGAGGTAGCCGCCCTCCTGCTCACACTTCTCAGCCAGATCCTGCAAGAGACCTGCATAGGGTGCTGACTGCCAGATATGCGGATAGGCAGGGTCCACCAGAACTGTTTTCTGTGCTCCTTGCGAGTAGAGCATCATGTGCGCCGCAAGCGGGTTCCACGCGGCATCAAGCGCCGGATCCTTCATCCAGTCACAGAGGAAGTCACGGCAGGTCTTCGGGCGGGTATCATAGTGCGCGCAGCCCGAACCAAGGACGCAGTGGCGACACAGCTGATCCGCAGCCTTCTGCAACTCCTCAATTTCAGGTAGGCGGCAGCAAAGTGTGCAGCTGTTGCAGTGTCTCATAATATCCAAGGAGTTAGTGGTCTCAATTAGGAACTACTAATTCTAAATCAGACAAATGTGTTTCTGAAAATTAGGGATTGTTAAATCATTTGAAGTTGTACTGGCTTTCGATGTTCCCGTAAGGATTTCGGCAAATGACAATTCGCAATCTCTTTAATGCGTCACGGACTGCGGATGAGATGGCTGCGTTGTCACAATCGCAGGCAATGATCTGGTTCAATACGGACGGCACGGTTATCCATGCGAACGAGAACTTCTGCAACGCGCTTCAATACACATTGAAGGAGATCGTCGGCAAGCATCACCGGTTGTTCTGCGATGCAGCCATAACCGGCTCGCCGGAATACAAAAACTTCTGGAACGATCTGACCAATGGCCGTTTTCAGCGCGGCCAGTTCCGCCGCAAAAAGCGCGATGGTACAGATATTTGGATCGAAGCTTCTTACAATCCTGTCTTTCATAATGGCAAGGTTGTGCGGATACTCAAGATCGCAAGCGATGTTACAGCCAGCAAAATGGCTGCCCTTGACGATGAAAATAGGCTGATCGCAATCGATCAGAGCCAGGCTATCATTGAATTCGACGTGAGCGGCAAGATCATCAAGGCGAACGAGAATTTTCTGAAGGCCATGGACTATGGCCTGAATGAGATTGTTGGCCAGCATCATCGGATGTTTTGCGATCCAGCCTATGTGAACACTGCCGACTACGGACATTTCTGGGAGCGGTTGCGCAAGGGTGAGTTCATTGCCGACAACTTCGTGCGGTTTGGCAAGGGCGGACGTAAGATCTGGATTCAGGCCGCCTATACCCCCGTCTTCAACGCCGAGGGCCAGGTTTACAAGGTCATCAAGGTCGCAACAGATATCACCGCGCGTATGGCTTCGGTTGAAAAGATCGGTCAGGTGATTTCTCGCATGGCGGCAGGCGATTTGACCGCCGATTTTTCCGAGCGGCTGGATCCCGCGCTTGACCAGATCCGTATAGACCTGAACCTTGCCCTGCGGGCGATGGAAGAAACAATTTCCGGTATTCAGCAGTCCGCAGAGGCGCTGAGCAGCAATGCCAGGGTCATCAACTCGGTTTCGCACGAGATTGCCCGCAGCGCTGAAAAGCAGGCTGCCTCCCTTGAGGAAACGGCGGCGGCACTGAATGAGCTGACGACCACGGTGAATGACGCATCCGGACGTGCCTTTGAGGCGAAGCGGCTGGTGGCAGAAACCCGCAATGGTGCTGAGGTTTCCGGCAACATCGTTCAGGATGCAACCGGCGCCATGGCGAGAATTGAGGATTCCTCCAGGGAAATATCCAAGATCATCGGGGTGATCGACGAAATCGCATTCCAGACCAATCTGCTGGCGTTGAATGCGGGCGTTGAAGCTGCGCGCGCAGGCGAGGCGGGCAAGGGGTTTGCAGTGGTGGCGCAGGAAGTGCGGGAACTCGCGCAACGCTCTGCCAATGCCGCAAAGGATATCAAGACACTGATTTCAGCGTCCGGCTCGGCCGTGGAGCTTGGGGTGTCGCTGGTCAATAAAACCGGTTCGGCCCTGGAACAGATCGTGCAGCAAGTGAAGGATGTCGATTTGAACGTGGCAGCCATTTCGCAGGCTTCCCGAGAACAGGCAACCGGGATCACCGAAATCAGCACGGCTGTGAACATGCTGGATCAGGCGACGCAGAGAAACGCCGCCACAGTGGAAGAGGCGAATGCCGCGGCCCAATCGCTTGCCGCCGAATCTCAGGCGCTCTACGACCTGATTGCCCGTTTCAAGGTCAATCGCGGAACCGCGCAGAGTGGGATGCGGCTTGCTTCCTGAAAAAAGATCGGTCAGCCGCCTGTCACACTCATGTGGCGGGCGACAGCCGGACGATTGTTGCGATCAATGATGAAGTCATGGCCTTTCGGTTTGCGGCGGATGGCTTCATCGATGGCGGCCGAAAGATAATTTTCATCATCGGAAGCCCGCAGCGCTGTGCGCAAATCCGCCGCGTCGTTCTGGCCAAGGCACATATAAAGCGTGCCCGTGCAGGTGAGCCGCACCCGATTGCAGCTTTCGCAGAAGTTATGTGTCATCGGCGTGATGAAACCGAGGCGACCTCCGGTTTCCTGCACCTCGACATAGCGGGCCGGGCCGCCGGTGCGGAAGGGAATGTCGGTCATGGTGAACCGTTCGGACAGTTGCGCACGAAGTTCCGAAAGCGGCATGTATTGATCGGTGCGGTCTTCATCGATCTCGCCCATGGGCATGGTTTCAATCACAGTCAGGTCCATGCCCCGCTCATGCGCGAAGCGCAGCATTGACGGGATTTCCTGATCGTTGAAACCCTTGAGGGCGACGGCATTGAGCTTGACCTTGATGCCCGCCTTGCGAGCAGCTTCTATGCCTTGCATCACGCGGTGAAAATCACCCCAGCGCGTGATGGCTTTGAACTTGTCCGGATCCAGCGTATCCAGCGAAACATTGATGCGACGCACACCATGTTCGTAAAGCTCATCGGCAAACCGCACCAGTTGTGAGCCATTGGTCGTCAGTGTCAGTTCTTCCAGCGCACCGGATTGAATATGCCTGCCCAGAGAGCGGATAAGGAACATAATGTTCTTGCGCACAAGTGGTTCGCCGCCGGTCAGTCGCAGCTTGCGTACACCCTTGCCAATGAAGGCGGAACAGAGCCGATCAAGCTCTTCCAGCGTGAGAAGATCCTTCTTCGGCAGGAAGGTCATGTTTTCCGCCATGCAATAGGTGCAGCGGAAATCGCAGCGGTCTGTCACGGACACGCGCAAATATGTCACGGACCGGCCAAACGGATCGATCATGGGCTGCGTGTCGCCGCGCAATGGCGTATGTGTAGCGTTCGGATTGACCAGACTGTTCAAGACACATCCTCCTGACGCGGAAGATGGGGCTTGATGGGGCAGGCGTCAAGCCAAATACAAACGTACTGACAAGCACATGCGCACTTGCAGAACCTTGCTTGTGCGCCATGTCTCACACGAAGCGGATTACAGGAAAATGAGTGAAGCCTACGATCAAGCCTGGCCATCGGAATTGCGTGTGTCGAAGGACAAGCGCCAACTGACCGTTTCTTTCGATGATGGAGCGAGCTTCACCATCCCGGCAGAGACAATGCGTGTGCTTTCGCCCTCTGCCGAGGTTCAGGGACATGGCCCTGGGCAGAAGGTCACGGTTCCGGGCAAGCGGATGGTGGAAATACGCAATGTGGTGCCAGCCGGCAATTACGCTGTTCGCATTACATTCGACGATGGCCATGACAGCGGCATCTTCACCTGGCGTTATCTGCGAGAGCTGGGAGAGAAGGGTGACGAGCTGTTCGCCGCCTATGAAACAGAGCTGGCCGCCAAGGGCATGAGCCGGGATGCGCCAGGTATGGCGCGATAGGAGCTATATGGCCGCCGAAGGAAAAGATGCCGATCACTGGGTGAAGGAAGGCGATGACCGTGAGAGAACGGTCGGGTTCCCCGAGCTTTTCTTCGATCTCGTCTTCGTCTTCGCGCTCATTCAGCTATCGCATTTCGTGGCGGACGATTTTACGCCCGCCGGTCTGGCAGAAGGGGGCGTCTTTGCCCTCGCTCTCTGGTGGGTGTGGAACCATACCGCTTGGGTGACCAACAGGCTGGATCCGGAACGCATGCCGGTGCGGGCGCTGCTTTTCTCCCTCATGTTCCTGGGGCTGCTGATGTCTTCAGCCATACCCAAGGCTTTTGAGGATAGGGCGCTTCTGTTTGCGGCCACCTATGTGGCCATGCAGCTTGGCCGCTCCATATTTGCAGTTTTTGCGTTTCGCCACGTGCTGCCGGATGTTTCCCGGAACTTTCAGCGGGTGTCCATCTGGTTTGCCCTTTCAGGCGTGGTGTGGATAGCCGGTGCGTTGGTGGAGCCCGAGCTTCGGCTATACATCTGGTATGCTGCGCTGTTGATCGAGTTCGCCGCGCCGGAACTGCGCTTTCCCGTTCCAGGCATGGGCCGTTCAAGCAGTGAGGACTGGCACATTTCCGGCGAGCACATGGCGGAGCGATGCGGGCTTTTCGTCATGATCTGTCTTGGTGAGTCGATCCTGGCCACCGGGCGCAGTTTTTCCGAACAGGACATGTCGCCCATCGTCGTTACCATCCTCGCTGGCTCATTCCTCTCGATTGGATTGATGTGGTGGATCTATTTCCATTTCGGTCACGAAAAGGCATCGCGGGAAATCGAGGAGGCGGCGGAGCCTGGTGAAGTGGCTCTGCACGTGTTCACCTATGCGCATATACCAGTGATCGCCGGCGTGATCCTCTGCGCCGTTGCGGCTGAACATCTTCTTGCGCATCCTTATGAAAGCGGTGGTTACGCGCGAGCCTTCGTCGTCATCGGCGGCCCGGTTGTTTTTCTTGCCGGTAATCTGTGGGTGAAATGGGCGACCACCGACCATTTGCCGCATTCGCACCTTCTGGGCATAGCGGCACTGCTGAGCCTGATGCTGGTGACCGGACGCTGGGCCACGCTCTGGTCCGCGCTTGGTGCGGTTGTTGTTCTTCTGTGCGTGGCAGTCTGGGAGTACCGACGACTTGCGCGCATCCCGCACGCCGCCGACGAGGTGGGGGAGCTTGAGGGGGAATGACTTGCGGCGATAGTGCCGATCCGTTACGCCTTGCAGGGCGTGTGGGAGGGGTATGTGCATGTCGATCATTCAATCCGTCGAGCAGCTGCGCGAGATCTATAAAGATCCGAGTGAAGCTTCGCTGATCAAGGTAACGCGGCACCTCACGCCGGAATATCGGCGCATGATCGAAGCCTCACCATTTGTTGCTCTGAGCACCGTCGGTCCCGAGGGGCTTGATTGTTCGCCGCGGGGCGACATCGGTGGCGTTGTGCGCATTCAGGATGATCAGACGGTTCTTCTGCCCGACTGGAGGGGTAACAACCGCGTCGACTCACTGATCAATATTGTGCGAGATCCACGCGTTTCGCTGATGTTCCTTGTTCCCGGATCCAGCACTGTCATGCGTATCAACGGACGCGCCGTTGTCTCCGTCGAGCCCGATCTGTTGGCGAGTTTCGAGATGCAGGGCCATCATCCGAGAAGCGTCACCGTTGTTACGATTGTGGAGGTTTACTTCCAGTGCGCCAGGGCTGTGATTCGTTCGGAACTCTGGAATCCGGAACGCTTCCTCCCGGAATCTGAACTGCCAACGGCCGGAGAGATGCTGAAGGCGGCGAAAGTCGATTTTGATAGCCAGCGCTATGATCAGGAATGGCCGCAACGTGCGAAGACGACAATGTGGTAGCCGCGTGAGCGGCCCATATTACTTTTTGTAGATCAGCCAGCCTTTGCTGACATAATCCTTCTGCATGCCGTCCTCATACGCCATACACCTGTTGCGACCGCCATTCTTTGCGCAATAGAGCGCGGTATCCGATTTCACATACAGATCACCGGCGTCTTCGGCTTGTGAGGCCATGGCATAGCCGATCGAGATAGTGATGGGGCCGTAATCCACGCCGGTTCGGGAATTGCGAAACGGGCGCGTCTCGAGAGCCTTGCGAAGTCGCTCGCAGGTGGCCATCACCTCGTCTGCTGTATTGCCCTGAATGATGAGCGCGAATTCCTCTCCGCCGGCGCGTGCCACGAACACATCCTTGCGGACATTGGAGCGCAGGACTGCGGCAACTGACGTGAGGATCTTGTCGCCCACGGGATGCCCGTAGGTATCATTGAATTTCTTGAAGTTGTCGATGTCAGCCAGAACGAGCGCGGTGACGGGAAGCTGCATTGTATCGTCATAAAGCGTTGCCAGCTTTTCATCGAATGCCCGCCGATTGCACAGCCTTGTTAACGAATCCGTGTTGGCGATCCGCTTGTACTCATCCAGCTCCTTGCGAACCAGATCGACTTCCTGGGTTCGTTGAACGACGCCTTCGACAGTCTTCTCTCCTTGGGCGATGGTCTCGCCCGTGGCCTTGGCCAGAAGATCGATGGCATTGCGGAGCAGCTCGGCCGAGAAATTGCTTTTTGCGCCAATATTGATTGCTGCTTCACCAAGAAGGCGGTTGTAGCTCTCAAGCGAAGCCTGCTCGAAGCGCAGGAGGTTCAGCAGCGTATCCAGTTCCTCGACGAGCTTGCTGTGCGCCCGCTCCACCACAGCCACTTCGCCTGTGCCGAGGTGCTTCGAAGCCAGTTCATCCAGCTCCTCCTGCAGCGGGCGATTCCCCAAGAGTGCAATTTCCCGGGTCAAGGAAGGATTGGTCCCGATATAGGCTTCGTAAAACAGCTGATAATTGCGAGGGATCGGTGACACGTTCATGACGCGCATAGCATGCAAAATCTGTCCAGCCACATCCACGGGCTGCGCCTTCTGCGCAACGGCGGTCGTCATTGCTTTGCTCCGGTCATTCAGGGGACTTGTGTGATGGTTAGGCACGAATCATTTGCAACTTATTAACGCATATGGCCATTCCGCTGACAAATTAATATTCAATATGAAGAATTTAGTGGTGCCTTACTTCGCCTGCCGGATAGCTGAGATTAACGTCCAGATCCGATTAATGTGATAATGTATTAGATAAAAAACGAGAGATTGAGGGTGCGGTCAAAATTCCGCATGAGATGGAGCGGCCTACACTGGGTTGCAGTTATAGGCCGCTCCAGGTCTTTTTACTTCGGTCCGATCATGTTTTCCGGACGGACATACTGATCGAATTCCTCGTTCGTCAGATAGCCGCCACCGACCGCCTCTTCACGCAGGGTGGTGCCGTTCTTGTGTGCTGTCTTGGCAATCTTGGCGCAGGCATCGTAGCCCAGGCGGCTGTTGAGCGCGGTGACCAGCATCAGCGAGTTTTCTACACCGCGCTTGATGTTGTCTTCCCGTGCTTCGATGCCAACGACGCAATTATCCGTGAAGGACACGGCGGCATCGCCCAGAAGCTGTACCGACTGAAGGAAGTTATAGGCCATCATCGGATTATAGACGTTCAGTTCGAAGTGGCCCTGGCTTCCGGCAAAGGTGATTGCGGCATGGTTGCCGAAGATGTGAGCGCAAACCTGTGTCATGGCCTCTGACTGGGTCGGATTGACCTTGCCCGGCATGATGGACGAGCCGGGTTCATTTTCCGGCAGTGCCAGTTCGCCGAGGCCCGCACGTGGGCCAGAGCCGAGGAAACGAATGTCGTTTGCGATCTTGAAGAGGGCGGCAGCGGCAGCGTTAATGGCGCCGTGCGCGAAAACCATAGCATCGTGGGCCGCCAGCGCTTCAAACTTGTTCGGCGCGGTCACGAAGGGCAGGCCAGTGATCTTGGCGATCTCTTCGGCGACCTTTTCCGCAAAGCCGACCGGGGCATTGAGGCCCGTACCAACGGCAGTGCCGCCCTGTGCAAGTTCATAAAGACCGGGCAGGGAAACTTCCAGGCGCTTGATAGCCGAAGCGACCTGCGCGGTGTAACCGCCAAATTCCTGACCGAGCGTCAGCGGTGTCGCATCTTGCGTATGCGTACGTCCGATCTTGATGATATGCGCGAAAGACTTGGACTTGGCTTCCAGTGCGGCATGAAGGTGCTTCAGGCTTGGCAGGAGGTGATGAACGATCTGTTCCGCGCAGGCAATGTGCATAGCCGTCGGGTAGGTGTCGTTCGAAGATTGGCTCATGTTCACATGGTCGTTCGGGTGAACCGGCTTCTTGGAGCCCATTTCGCCGCCAAGCATTTCGATGGCGCGATTGGAGATCACCTCATTGGCATTCATGTTCGACTGCGTGCCGGAACCGGTCTGCCAGACCACCAGTGGGAAATGATCGTTCAGCTTGCCATCAATGACTTCCTGTGCGGCAGCGATGATCGTCTCGCCGATCTTCGCATCCAGAACGCCGAGTGCCATGTTGGCGCGTGCCGCTGCCTGCTTGACGATGCCAAGGGCGCGAACCACGGAAAGCGGCTGCTTTTCCCAGCCGATCTTGAAATTGCCGAGCGAGCGCTGAGCCTGTGCGCCCCAGTAGCGGTCGCCGGCGACCTCGATAGGGCCAAAGGTATCTGTTTCGGTGCGCGTGGTCATCTGTATGCCTCTGTTTCACAGGGTCTGAATAAGAATGCAGGGCGGCCATTTCACCAGCCGCCTACAGCAGTTTGGCGGGCGCATTACTATACGTTTGCCGGGGGACTTCAAGCACCGCAGCAGCAGGCAGACCAGTCAAAATCGATTAGATCGGGTACTCTACTGCGGGCCTGCCACACCAAGTCTCGGATTGGCACGTATCCTTATGTCAATGCATGTCCCTGCGAGATGCCGATCACGTTCCTGTGCTGTGTTCGCCACGTCAGTAAAAATTTAACGAATGGTTCATTAATCTTACGGAAACGATAAGGCGCAGGCTGCTCATCAAAAAGATATTGCCGGTGTGTCTTTCGTTTACTTTTCACAGGGCGCCCGATCCGTTAGACAGGCGCAAAAGGCTCACGAGGCCCACTGATTCAAGGCCCATACAACGTGACGGGGACGAAATTGCCGCACGCATATACGAAGAATTCCTTGGCGGTTGCATTGCTTGCAGGCGTCTCCTTTTCCCTCATGGGCACAGGTAGCGCCAATGCGCTGACGCTGATGGACATGCTGCGTGGCAAGCGCGAGAGCGTGCAGGAGCAAGTGGAAGGCCAGGCGAGGGGTGCTGTCGCACCCGCCATCAGCCAGCGCGCCATCGACCTGAGTGACCCGGAGCCTTTGCCGAAGGTGGCTCCGCCGAAATATCTGACCTACCGTGCCGATGTGGCTCGTCAGATCAAGACGCAGGGCTTCGCGGCGGCTTCTGCCACAAATGCCGCACGTTTCCTCACTGAGGCCAAGGTCAATGCGGCACCGGATGTTGCCACTGCCGTTGAAGCCTTCTACGCCAAGAATGCCGCTCCCCTTTGGGTGGAAAACGAAGATGTGAGCGCGCGTGCGCACGCGGTTCTGGCGCTTATGGAAAAGGCCGGGGAGTTCGGTCTCGATCCGGCGGATTACCGCCTGAGCGTGCCAGCTCTGACCACGTCGAGTGTCACCAACGAACCGGCAGTCCAGCAGCCTGCATCCCCGGTTGAAAGCAGCAATGCGGCCCCTGCTGAGGGTGCTGCTGTGACGCCGGTTTCCGCGCAAGCCGATGCACCGGCCCCAGTTGCAATGGAAGGTTCCTCCACACCGGCAGGAGCGGATCAGCATCAGAAGGATCTGATGCAATTCGAGCTGGCTCTCTCCGCCAAGGCGGTCATGTTTGCTCAGGATCTGGCGCGCGGCCGTATCGATCCAAATCGGATCTCGGAGTACCACGATCTGAAACGGCGCGATGTGGCCCTGTCCACAATCCTGCCTTCGCTCCAGACGGCTGCCGATGCCGGCGCGGTTCTGGCGGCATATGAGCCGACAAATCCGCAGTATCAGGCACTGAAAGCTGAACTTGCGCGGGTCAAGGCAGAAAGTGCGACCTCGGTTCAGGCACCTCAGCTGCCGGAAAAGCTTGTGCTGAAGCCGGGCGAAAGCAATGCTGAGCTGGCCAAGGTCATTGCAGCCATTCAGCATCGCGCCTCGGAAAGCTTTAAAACCCAGCATCAGGCTGTTTTCGCTTCCTATCAGAACACGCCGGATTATTCGCCGGAACTGGTTGATGTGGTGAAGGGCTTCCAGAAAGAAGCAGGTCTGAAGGCGGATGGCGTGATCGGTCCGGCAACCCTGCGGGCGATGACTGGCCATACCAGCGAAAACAAGATCCAGAAGCTTGTTGTTGCCATGGAGCAAACGAAATGGTTGCCGAATGAACTTGGCAATCGTTACGTCCTGATCAACCAGCCAGCTTTCCGGGTGTATTACCACGATCATGGGCAGGAGCAGTTCTCCATGCGCGTCGTGGTCGGTTCGCCCCGGCATCAAACCTTCTTCTTCTCCGATGAGATCCAGACGGTTGAGCTGAACCCTTATTGGGGTGTTCCGCAGTCCATTATCGTCAATGAGATGCTGCCGAAGCTTCGCCAGGATCCGAGCTACCTCGATCGCATGGGCTATCAGGTCGAAGTCGCCGGTCGCGCCGTGCCTTCCACGGCTGTCGATTGGTATGGCTCGACGCAGGCGATTTCCGTTCGTCAGCCGCCGTCCAGCGACAACGCGCTTGGCGAGTTGAAGATCCTCTTCCCGAACTCGCATGCCATCTACATGCATGACACGCCGCAGAAGAGCTTCTTCCAGCGCGATATGCGCGCCTTGAGCCATGGCTGCGTGCGCCTTGCAGAGCCGCGCAAGATGGCGGCTGCGGTTCTCGGTATCTCCGAGCAGGAACTGGCCTCCAAGATCGCCCAGGGCAAGAATCTGGCGATTCAGGTTCCGCAGAAGATTCCGGTCTACGTCGCCTACTTCACGGCGTGGCCGAATAAAGACAATAAGGTCGAATATTTCGACGATGTTTATGATCGCGACGCAGCAGTGGAGAAAGCCTTCGAGGCTACGAGCAAGGCACGCGCTGCCTGATAAGACAGTGGGATAGCATTGAAAAGCCGGTCTCTCCTGGGGCCGGCTTTTTTAGAGCGTTTCCGTATCTAACAGAAACACGAAAATGCTCTCACTCTTCGTTTCTACGCGTTTCCGCACGGAAAACCGCTACGCACTTTTCTCAGGTAAATGCTCCAATAGTCATTACCTTGGCCGCTTGCCGGAATGCCGTGTGTCGTTCCTTCGTCCGCTCGAAGATTTTCAGGCGGCGCGGCTAATCTGGCGCTGGTAAGGCAATTGGAACCGCCCAACAAGGCTCTGGAGTCTATTGGCTTCTCCTGCAAGTGAGCTTACTGATGCTGTCGTTTCTTCAACCATGGCAGCGTTGCGCTGTGTGGTTTGATCCAGTTCGCTGATAGCGGAATTGACTTCCGCAAGTCCAACAAACTGCTCACGGGCAGAGCTTGTGATCGACTCCATATGGTCGTTCATGTGGCTGATGTAGCCCGAGATTTCCGAAAGTGCCGCGCCAGCCTGCCGAACCAATTCCACGCCATCTCCGATTTGGCCGTTGGAGGTGAGGATGAGTGCCTTGATTTCCTTCGCAGCGGCGGCAGATCTCTGCGCCAGTTCGCGGACCTCTTGAGCCACGACGGCGAAGCCCTTGCCAGCTTCACCAGCTCTTGCGGCTTCTACGCCTGCGTTCAGAGCCAGCAGATTGGTCTGGAAGGCGATCTCGTCAATCACGCCGATGATGCTGGAGATCTTGGAAGAACTTTCTTCGATAGCACGCATGGCCTCTTCCGCGCGGACGACGATGACGCTCGATTGGCTGGCATTTCTATTAGCCTGATCGGCAACACGGCGTGCTTCTTCAGTCAGTTCAGAAGCATTTTTGACATTGATCGTGATTTCTTCGATAGCGGCAGCCGTCTGCTCCAAAGCTGAGGCCTGTTGCTCTGTTCGCTTAGAGAGGTCGCCAGCACCCTCGTTGATGGAGCTTGCACCCTCATCAATGGATCGAACTCCATCCGTAATGGATATCAGGGTTTCGCTCAGTTGTTGTAGGGAGTGATTGAAGTCGTGTCTGAGGCTTTCGAACTCTGGTGCGAAGGGTTCAGCCAAGCTGAAGGTGAGGTCACCTGAGGCGAGCCGCTTCAATCCTCCAGCAAGCCCGGAAGTGGCAATGCGTAGCTTTTCAGCAGCGTCCGCCTCTGCCTGCGCCTGGGTGCGCTGACGCTCGTCTTCCATGAGAGCGCGGGCGTTCTCTGCCTCAGCTTCCAATTGTTGATTACGAATGGCTGCCGATTGAAAGACGGCGATGGAAGCGGCCATCGCGCCGATTTCGTCTTTGCGCTGAACAAACGGAATCTTCACTTGGTAGTCGCCGGCCGACAGACGGTTCATGACGCGTGTCATGATTGAGATTGGTCCAAAGAAACGGCTGGCTGCAACAATGCAGAGGATCATGGCGATTATGGCAATTATACCGCCGAACATGAGCATTTTATCGCGCGCCTGATGAGCGCTGATGACCATTTCGTCAGCAGGAGCGGAAAGTAGCAATGTCCATTCCTGTTTCAGCCCCGGAAATGCCACTTTGACGGCCGCGTGATAAATCCCTACGTCATCAGTATAATCAGATACGTCTGTCACCGACGCCCTGGGAGCGAGAAGCTTGTAGTTTGCATCTTCCGCCGATTTGGCTAACAGCGAACGATCCGCATTCGCCAACCAGAGCCCTGAGCCATCAATGAGGGAAACATGGCCTGTGCGGAACGGCTTTAGCGCTCCCACACGCCTCGAAATATCGCTCAGATTAAAATCTGCGCCGGATATGCCAATCACCTTCCCACCTCGCTTTACGGGTGCAGCGATGGTCGTGATCATCGTCTCTACATCTTCAATGAGATCGGTATAGGCAGGTGTGATAACTGCGCTACCAGCCGCCAGCGGCGTGTTGTACCAAACCTGGGCTACAGGATCGGCCATATCCAGTTTCTCGATCGAGATTGGACCGCCCTTGCGGTAATAGTAGGTGGCAAAGCGTCCGCTGTTTGCCTCCGCATTCGGGTGTTGCACATATTGCTCGTCCAGAGCGTCCAGTTCCTGTGGTTCGAAAACAAGGCTCAAGCCCAGAAGATCCCGCTCCGCTTGGAGAGACCGCAGGACCATATCACCCAGCACGTCGCGATCCGGCTTAGCGGTTGCGGCAACAGCAGCCGCGCTTTCTGCGATTGTCTGGACCAGAGCGGTCGTTCGAGAAATTTCTGAGCGGATATCGTTCGCATATTGAAGAAGTAGACTGTGCGCTGACTTCTTAGCCTCCTCACGCATGGCGCTTTCCATGAAAGCAGCTCCCACCATGGCAACGGCACTCAAGCCGAGAGCAAAGCCGGCAACAGTTAGCAGAGTAAAGCGACCGCGCAATGAGCGGAACAGAAAATCAATGACCATCAACCTCATCCCTGGAGGAGCGTTTTTACACCAATAGGTTAAGCATTTAGTCGGAAAACGTTTAGATTAGGTCAATATTGTGCACTATGATGTCAAGATCCCTAATGCATACAGGAGTTAGTGTCATTTATAAGTATATCATGGTGTGATGATTTTCGGGCGCGGCCAGCTTAAGCTGCCCGTTCTTCCCATACCTGCGCCAACTCTACAATCGTTCTGACTGCTACTTCCATATCCTGAACGCTGATCCATTCGAGCGGCGAATGATAGGCGTGACCACCGGTAAAAATGTTCGGGCAGGGCAGGCCCATGAATGAAAGGCGTGCGCCATCCGTGCCGCCGCGAATGCTGGTGAGCTTTGGGGTGAGACCCACGCGCCGCGTCGCTTCGATCAGGTTGTCCACCACTTCGGGGTGTCGATCCAGGACCACCTTCATGTTTCGGTACTGATTTTTGATTGTGAACGTGTGGCTCGAACCAGGGTAGAGCGTCAACACGTCCTCGGTGATGTCGCGGAGCAGCGCTTCCTTTTCTGCAAGGCCCTGTTCTTCAAAATCACGGATGATGAAGCCGATGGTCGCGCCTTCCATGGAGGCGGTGAGCGAAACGGGATGGAGAAAGCCCTCGCGATCCTCAGTGGTTTCCGGAGACTGATCCTTGGGCAGACGCGCTACGATTTCTGATGCGATCTTGATGGCGTTCTCCATCTTTCCCTTGGATGTGCCGGGATGCATGGCAACACCGGAAATCTCGATTGTGACGCCATCGGCAGAAAAGTTTTCGTTCTCGATTTCACCGATGGTCGAGCCGTCCAGCGTATAGCCGAATTGGGCCCCCAGCTTCTCCAGGTTCACCTTGTCAGCGCCACGGCCGATTTCCTCATCTGTCGTGAACAGGATCTTGATGGGGCCATGCTTGATCTCCGGGTGCGCCAGAAGATACTGCGCAGCGCTCATGATTTCAGCGATACCGGCCTTGTCGTCAGCGCCGAGCAGCGTTGTCCCATCGGTGGTGACGATGTCATGGCCGATCTGGTTGCGAAGTTCCGGGTGATCGCTCACGCGGATGACCTGAGACTGGTCGCCGATCAGGCGAATATCGCCTCCTTGGTAGTTCTTCACGATCTGTGGCTTCACATTTGCGCCGCTGAAATCGGGTGCTGTGTCCATATGGGAGCAGAAGCAAATCACCGGAACATTCCTGGTGCTGTTGCCGGGGATGGTGGCATAGACATTGCCGTGCTCATCCATATGCGCATCTGACAGCCCAAGGTCCTGCAATTCACGCTCCAGCACGCGGCCCAGATCCTTCTGTTTTTCCGTCGAGGGCTGAGCATTCGAAAGGGGATCGGATTGGGTATCGATCACGACATAGCGGAGGAAACGATCAAGGACTGTATCAGTGCTAGCGGGCATGTCAGGCATCCGAATCTTGGAGGAAGATCATGCCTTCATCAGTGCCGAAATCGACTGACCATGCAAACAAAAAACCGCGCCCAATGGGCGCGGTCAGACCGCTGACAAACCCGCCGATTTTTTCTCGGCGGGTTTTCTTGTTTCTGAGGTGCGCGCTCAG